>NZ_CP019225.1:1088406-1350496 GCF_010222815.1 Synechocystis sp. CACIAM 05
ACCTTTGGCACCATCCTGACCAGGTAAGCCACGCTCACCGCGATCGCCCTTGTCCCCCTTCTCACCTTTGGCACCATTTTGACCGGGTAAACCACGTTCACCGCGATCGCCCTTGTCCCCTTTCTCACCTTTTGGCCCTTTAAACTTGGGGTTATTGTCGATGTAAATCTTGATGTTTGGTTCAAGCCTGAGATACAGATTGGCTTCCAGCTTGGCGTAAATCAATGCGACAAACAGGGCAATATTGTTCTGTAGCCAAACCTCAATACTGGCCTGGAGTCTGACAAATAAATTAGCCTCCAGCTTGGCGTAAATCAATGCAACAAACAGGGCAATATTGTTCTGTAACCAAATTTGAATGCTGGCTTGAAGTTTGACAAGTAAATTGGCTTCCAGCTTTAAAAATAGATTGGCTTCTAACTTGGCATAAATAAAATTGGCAATTACGCTTAGGTTTGCCTCAAAATAAGCCTTCACCTGAAGGGCCACTTCCAAAGCAATCTGGGGCTTTAGCTCAATCTTCAGAGTGGGAAAGATTTTGGTAATAATTACCGGGATAGTTAGCCCTGCCCCCCCATCTTTTCCCGGTTTTCCCTGATCTCCTTTCGGGCCTGGCTTACCATCTTTGCCCGCTGGCCCCCTTGCCCCTGGAAAGCCAACAGGTCCGCGATCTCCTTTTGGACCCCGGTCCCCCTTGAGGCCCGTTCTCCCCATCCAACCCCGTGGCCCCTGTATTCCTTGCCTCCCTTCTGGACCCCGTTGACCTTGATCGCCTTTTAAACCTCTCTCCCCACGTTCACCTTTTGGCCCTTGTTTCCCTTCTGGGCCGCGCTCTCCTTTCTCGCCTTTCTCCCCGCGATCGCCCTTATCGCCTTTCTCCCCACGGTCACCTTTTGGGCCGCGCTCTCCTTTGCTTCCCAGCCCACCATCTTTTCCCGGCAAACCACGGTCGCCTTTTTCACCTTGAGGGCCAGCGGGGCCACGGTCACCTTTCGGGCCTTGGGGGGGACATTTAGCCATTATTTTCTAACCGTTTTTATTACTTTGCCATTTTTGTAACAGCATACAAAACTCCCACAGTCTAATTCGCAGTCCGTATCTGGAGGGCACCTGTCCGGCTCGCATTCTCCTTCAGGACAGCAAACAATTCGATATTCTGCGGGGCATCCTGGCAAACCACAAAGATATAGTTGGCTTCTTGTTTCAATCTTTGGCGGCCGTAGCTTTTCGTGGGGAATATCTGAAAATGCGTCGGGGCGATATTTCGTTTCTAATACCACATGAAAACAATTATTTTCTGCGGGGATTTTCTTAAAACAAGAGCTTTCAATTGGCCCACCAGGAGTTTGATTAGGGAGCAAGGTGTCATAATAATTTTCTTCCCCCATAACACAGCCCAGGTTTTCCACGGCGGGGCATTCTTCTAATCCTCCAATGTTGATGTATTCCATTCCCGTTTCTGTCCCTATTACTTTAAATCGTTTTGGAACTTCTTCTAAAGGAACAATGTTTAGACTGTAACTAACGTTGCGAATATCTCGATCTGTTTGTCCACTCCAATAAAAGTAAAATATTGATACTGAATCAACTCCGTTAGACCTCATGTGATACCCTCTCCAATATCCAGTTGCAAAAGTATTTTGCAAACTTGGATTTAAAGGGCCATACAAAATTCGGTTATATTCTTCATAATGATCTCTCCATATTCCTAATCTAGAATCAAAGTATTGACAAGAATTAGAGCCAGAGCAAAGATAAGGTATTGATAAAGATAAGTCGTCAGAACATTCTGTAGACAAGCTTTCTTGAGCTGTTACTGTGCCATTAGCTGAACCAGAATAGGTCAGCTTAAAGCCTAACGGCTCTTTGTAATAAATTCTTGCCTTACCAATGCAACAAGTCATGTCAAATATGTATCAAATTCAGGATTAAAATTGGATAAATACCTACACGCGTTAGCTGTAAATCGAAACGCATCCACATATTCGCAAAATTTTGAGGCTGTATTAGTTCCAATTCTAATATAATTTATATTGAAATTATTTAAGGGAAATGTAAACGTGTTTCCTATCTGTATCCCGTTTCTGAAAATCTTACATTGGCCGTTATTAGAGGCGACTGCAAGATGCACCCATTGGTTAGTAAATACGGCTTGATTCGTACTCCAGACCGTTCCGCTAGCAATCCATAAAGCCAATTGATTTGAATAGGCGGCAAATATAACTTCGTTGGCTGTCGAGGGTTTAAAACAGAAAATACTTTTGTTATCTGCCCACGAAGTAAAAAATACCCAAGCCTCAATTGTAAACGTATTCGTGCATGGTATACTAGTGCTGTTTGCGGAAAGGTAATTGCTTGAACTATTTGATAAAAAAGAACTTAATCCGTATTTTTGCTTTGTCTGCGTTATTTTTGCCGCCCCAAAATTACTGACAGTTAAATTAAGTGGAGATTCATCTAAGTAGTTAGTGCTTCCCTCTGCTCCTTCAAAATGTAGTAACAGAATCACTTGATTAGCAAAAGGATCTCCGTCATAAAAAAGTTTGTTTAAAGCCACATAATTCGCAAAAAATAGACAAGTATTGTTATAAATACTAAAAATAACTCCTCCTTTTTTCAGGGCAAGCCCTTCCCCTTCCAGTAATATCCCTTCATTTGTGTAATTTATGAAATCATTAAACCCTAGAAAAAAGCAATCAAAAAGAGATAAATTTATAAACTCTACCCGCTGGCCATTTTCAAGCAAAGAACAGTCAATTTTTGCTTTTTGGTTTCCTACATACAGATACGATCCGGGGATAATATTAATAAATCCGTCAACATTCAGGGCGGTTTCGTTAAGGATTGTGTATTCAGTAGATCCCCCACTACCAAGCCCTTCAGCCGGAATCCTAACCAAGGCCTTGGGGTCGTTTTCGTCCGTGCCCAACAGATAATTTCCTGGGGTCGGCTCCGTTACTATTGGCAACTGGTCTGCAAATCTACTCATAAAGTTTGTTTATTTCCTCCAGGCAGAACTCATAGGTGGGTCTGACCCCATCGCTAGTGTTGCGGTAGTGGACACCCACACTAAATGTACCGGATTTGATGCGAGTACGGAGCCAATCAGGATGGCGATTCAACTTTTTGGCCGCTTCATTGGTTGGTGTCCAGACTCGCTTGGTGTATTTCCTGGTCATGGCAGTTGCCTCCGTAGCCAGTAAATAAGGTTCATCAAGTCAGCGGGGGAACAATCAAAGATTGATTCCTTACCTACTAATTCTTTGGCTTTTTTTCGTAGGTCTTCAGTGGTTAACCCCAGCATTTCTTTATAGCCGTTTATTTCTTCTATCTGGCTTTCCCTGTGAGAATCATCCAGTATCCCCAGGGGGCTTTTCTCAGTTCTTCCGTTTGCCTCAGCCCCGTTGTTATTGGATGATATTTTTTCTTTTTGTTTTTTTTCGTGAAAAGCTGGGTTAGTATAAGACACCTGCCCATTTTTGTGGCTATCACTAGATTCCAGCCGTCTTATACTACTTTCTGGAGCCGTAGACGGGGGGGGAGCCGTAGACGGGGAGACTAAGACGGGCTGGGGTTCCAAGTCCACTATGCTTAACTCCTTGATTTCGGCTATAGTCGCCTCAGCGCTTAGCTTTCCGGTTTCTATGGCTTTCATTATTTCGGGTTTTACCCAGTAATTACCCCGTCTTGAAGTGCCATCGACTATTTCACGCCGTTGACCTAATTTTACCCATTTCTGGCTGGTAAGAATGTTTCGTATTCGGGAGGATTCCCGCTGGGTTATTTCCTTTTCTTTGAAGTCCAAAGCATTGGTTAAAATTTCGGTTATTGTTACCGTATTGCGATAGGAACAATACTGATCAACAATCGAAGCCCATTCGTCAGCAATTTCGTAACGTTTATTGCCGGTTTGTATGGCTTTTTCTTCATTGGCAAGCAAGTGCCATCTTTCCCCAGCATTAAAGGCCTGAACTGCCGCCGCCCAGAGGTTATCTCGCTCCCCTCTCAAAATTTCGTTGTTGACATAGCGATCGCCAATGTCCAACACCCAAAAACGCCTAGAACCAGTTGGATCATTTAAAAATTCAACCCCATTGACTGACCCGCCGATCGCAAATCCCCGCTTGTGGGGGGAAGCCTTGCGCCCGTATGGGGGGCGGATATTATCTGTGTCGGTGGTAATCCAGCCTTTTAAGGCGGCGGCCTGGGACTTACTGGTAATTTGCTCAAATTCCTGGCATTCAATAATCCAATATTGATGTTGCTTGAGCAGATTATCTTTGCCTCGAATATCATCAACGTCCCCACCGTAAAATGGGCCGCCCAAAATCTCAAAAAAGGTAGACTTACCATGGCCCGTTTCCCCATGGAGGAGCAAGGCCCCCTGCATCTTGCACCCAGGACGATTAACCCTGGCAACGGCCCCAATTAACCAACGTTTTAGGAGCAGATTAGAGAGGGAGTCAGTTAGTCCAAAGTAACGAGCGGCGGCGGTGTCCAGGTCAACGGGGGGAAGGTCGGCCACCGATTCCAGATAATCCTTGACCGGGTGATATTTGTTGGTTTGCGCGAAATAATTTACCCCACCAAAAAATATCTTTTCGCTCACTTCCACCGAATAGCGATCGCAAAACCACATATAAAACCAGTCAGGGTCGTCAAACTGCTTTCCATCTAGTTCAATTTCCAGGCTTAACAGGTTGTATTTGAGATTTTTATCCAGTTCAGTTTCCCTGAGAAAGTCTAAAAAATGGGCATTGTGGGTAATTTTTCTTACTTTCCTGATTTTCTTTTCGCCAAATTCCGCTAGGCTTATTCGATCTTCCACTAGCTGATGGAGTTCTTTTTCCCCATGGGCGGCGATCCAATCGTCTATCCCTTTGCCCTGGGCCGGTTCCCAATCCATTACAGAAACGCGGCAAGCTTCCTTGAGCAATAAATTCCCGGTTTCCAGAATGGCCCGGTTGACCATCTTTTGGGTTTTAAATTTGGGGTCTTGGTCAAAACAAAGAATAATTTCCCGCCCTGGCTGGGCCATGGCCATAATTTCAGGGATTAGATTTTTTTCTTCATCTAGCGTGCGATAACCGGAATTAACCCCCGGTAACGCTATGGCTGGATAACCAGCAGTAAGCAATGCCCCAGCTTTTTTTGCCCCTTCTGTGATGATTAGGGGAATGGTGGGGTTTGCCTGTAACCATTCCCAGAATTTCCCTGTCTTTCCTACTTCCCACAGTTCCGAAATTTTCTGATATTGAGCTTCCCCAATCTCTAGAAAGAAAGCCCTAGGGGTAGTGTTTGGTGGGTGTTCATATTTGATTGTTTTTCCGTCTTTTTCCTTTGGCTCTAGGGGCTTAAAACAGCCCCAGTCAGTACGAGAAAAGTTAGCCAAAGGATCAAGAGTTGAACAAAACCAACCACCAGAGTAAAGGTGATTATAACGCAGTAAATATTTCTGTCGTAATTGACCGGAATTTGTCCTGGCTTCCTGCCCCAGCGAATATAGGAGGGCTTCATAGGCATTGTTCCCTTCTAGAAAAGTTACATTTTTCTCGATAATTTCTTGGGCGACCTTTGATGCTTCCCACTCTAGAAAATAAGCAGGTTTTTCTGCTGGTTGTACTTGCTTTTTTGGTCTTGCCATAATATAATCAAGGGTATTAGATGACGTGTTCTGCTGTTACAAAACTCCTAAGTTTTTACTTCTTGCAATCTTGCCAACCCCCTTCCGCCAAAGGGGGTTTTTTCTTGGGGTTTGGATTTTTCGGGTTCATAAGAGAAAATGGGAGTATCCGGGGTGATCCGCCAAGAACAGCCCCGGAAGTAAAAGTCAAGTGTCGGAGAATCCGACACTATCATTTAAAATGAAAGATGATAGTAAGTCAACATCCAAGCAAACGAAAGATTTGGAAACCATTAGAAGGGAACTAGATTTAAACGTTCGCTCCTTTTGTGAGGCGATCGACTTGCACCACTCGACCTATTACGAGGGGAAAAAAACTGGTGTCAACCGTCTTACCCTTGATCAATGGAGTAAATTGACTGAGCTTTGGCTAAAATCCGGCAAGCCGATCGAACAGTTGATTGGCTGTGCTTGGCAAGATTCCCACCAAACCTCAGATCCGCGCCAATTGGAACGAGTAGCAGTCTAGCCCTTGACTTACAACCATTGACCGTCCCTAGAGGGCGGTTTTTTTGCGCCGGTGATAATTCCAGGGTGTCTTATACTAGCTTTGCACTAAGACGGGACTAAGACACCCCATAAGACGGGGCAAAGCCCTTGCTGTGTAATGGTTTCAAGAAATAAAAAAAATAGTGTCTTATCTAAAAAAAAGAATAAGACACAGACTAAGACGGGTTCAAAGCTTTACTACATAAGGGTTTTGGCTAGAGTGTCTTAGTCTCCCCAAGAATTTTTGCATTTTTTTATAATTGCCATGGCTAAGCATCCTTAGCGTAAAGTCAAAACTTGATGCTGTCTTTGTACCAAATGACCGAAAGATAAGGCTTTTCTGGTTGACCAAACTTGCGACGTTGCCGGTTCAGGGTGCGAATATGCCAGGCCCGAGCCTCGATAAAGATCCAAAGCGAAAAAAGTGTGATCAGAAAAATGCCCATGGTTAAACCTCCTTAACCCAAAAGTTTTTGTCCCCATCCCATAGCCAACCCTCGGGCCACTTATCGGGGTCTTTGGCCCATCGCTTCACCGTCGCCAAAGTTTTCCCCCAGTCCTGGGCCGCTTCCTCATGGGTACGCTGAATTTCCACCGCCAGGGGCAACGGTTGTTTCTGGATCATGATGGCCGGTTGCCCCGTTTTGGCGATCGCTGACTCTAGCTTGCTAACCCGTCGATCCAGAACACTTAGCCGCTGATCAATGTCTGGAAATTTCTCAGCGTCTAAAAGCTCTAAGACAAGTCTTTTGATACATTGACCCACTGATTCATCATCTTGGGCCCTTTTCTCCAATAGCTCCTCATATTTCTGAGGAATGTAGACATTCCAGTTCCCCACAGAAGCCTCCATAAGTGCCTTTTTCCTCAGGATAGCACTTGCAAAGCCAAAGCACTTTGTTAAGTTATTTTAAGGCAAGTGAAACCACTTGCATAATTCGAGTGGTCGTGTTAGGTTGATTGCATGGCAAGTGAAACCACTTGCTACAGCACCTAACCAAGTGAATATTATGTTGCAACCACTAAACGACGTGGCAGGGTTGGTAAACCTTGCTAAAGGCATCGTGGATCTAGTTGACTATGCCGAACGGATTGAGCATCAGCGGGTAATGGAACTTCGCTTTGATGACAACCTAGTTCGGTGTATTGAACAGCAAGTCAGGCTATATCAGTCAGGGCGATTGTCAAAAACGGGTTTGCTCCGGGCCATTGACTCCCTGTTACCTGAAGAAAGCCACGCGATCACCCGTCGATAAAGAAAACAAGCCCCCAAACCAGGGGGCCTACCAAATAACTAACCTAATTTTCCCATGATCACCATTTCCATCGCTACCCATTCCGATTGTGCCCTTGACACCTACAACCTGATCAAGCGCAAGCTTCACAAACAAGGCTACGTCAACGTTGAAAAACACTTGAAAATCGTGCCTTGGCGGTTTTCCTGGCTAGTCAAAGCTGACCAGGAAATTATCACTGCCCTAGGTTGGGAAATTTACACCGACCTAGACGCGATGATCGCCAACCAAAATGACATTTCCAAAGCTGTAGCCGTTTAAACGATTAAACCTTATCCCCCCTGGAAACCCAGGGGGCTTTGTCATGAAATTTATCCCTTTAGAAAATCCTGACCCAGCCATTTATCAGGATGAAGATTGGAACCTTTGGCGTTGTGGAGGAAAAACCGATGATGGTTACTTCATCATGTTTGAATGCGACGATGTGGGGCAATGGAATCCTCAAACCAGTTATGCAGAAGAATTTGCCCCCCATGAAATGGATCGCTTTGTCATCGTTAAAGCTATTCTGACCGCCTAAAATTAACCTAGGGGCCAGCTGTCCCCTTTAACCAGGAATAACCCGCCATGACTGAACAAGACCAACTAGCAAAAATCATTACCTTGGTGGAGTCTAATAATCAAAGGCTCGACAGTTTAGAGCACCAAATCAGAGAAAATCAGGAAAAGCTCAGGGAAGAAGTTAAACGCTGGGACGATCGCTTCTTTCAACTGGTCAAGGAACAGGGACAAACTTCCCGAACCATTATCATCGCCGCCGCCTCCGTCGTTGTCCTTAGCCCCGTCTTGGGAACCGTGGCCGAATTTGTGGCCCGGCTACTTGCCAACTAACTTTTAAGACTCCCATAAAACCTATCGGCAAAGGATTGTTTCTCGATCCAACGTTGGTAGGTTTTTCTGTGGACTTCCTCACTGTGGCCCATCAAGGCCGAGGCCAAATCGGTGGCCAATCCCTGCTCAAAGGCCCGCCTGGCCCAACAGTGCCGGATATTGTAGGGAGCCACGGCCAAGCCCAATCGCTTAAAGGCATGGGTAACCCGGTTTCCTAAAGCTTCATTGTCTCCATGGCAATCAGGCAAGGGCAGGGACGGATCTAACCTTTCCGCCCATTGGGGTAACAGCGGAAAAACAAAACGTTCCCGGTCAGTTTTACCCCGGTCAACGTATAGGGTTGGGTAATCAATCAGGTCACATCGGAAGCACTCATAATTCCGCAAACCATAGACAATCATCAGCCCTGCCACCGTTCCCCAGGGGTCAACGCCCTGGCATTCCCAAAAATCCAATAGCATGGAGTCAGGGGGCAAATTCCTTGGGTTAACCGGGGTCAGCGGTGAATACTTCCCCCGATATTCCGAAACGCAATCGGGCAACCCCGCAAACTTAAGCAGTTGGCCATAGGCCCCCACCAACCGCCGACGGGTGCGAGAATCCGCAGGGGAAGCCAGGGCGATCGCCTTCAACACTTCCCCATCCAACGGGGCCGCCCAATCCAATTTCTTAAAGCATTTGTCCAAATATTCCTTTTGCCAAGTTTTTGGATTGCCCCCCTTAGCCAAGTAATCAGCCCCCAGAGCCTCGATCCAATCCCCAAAGGTTGACTTTTCCGGGGCGCTATCGGAGAGCCAATCAGTCCAACGGAAGCGATCGCAATCCAAGGCGGCCCTAATTTCCAGGCAAAGGGCAAAGGCTCGGTCAATCCCCGCCGGGGTGGCCGTAATGCCGAGGGGTAATCTTTGCTGGGTTTTCCCTTCCCCATCTCTTTTAGGAAATTGTCCCCGCACCGACAACCAACCGCCCCGATCCTCCAAGTGTAAGTGAACCTTACCCGCCTTTAGCTTTTGGTTTGCCGCCTCTAGTTTTTTCATGGACTAAATATGGACTAAAATCGCACTGACATTTACTTACATTTCCCCACATTTACCGACGTTTACTTACATTTACAAAGCGCAACAATTCCGAAAACCAAGCGGGTTAAGGGTTTTGGTCAAAAAGTTTGCAACATAAAAATGGCTCGGGGCGGATTTGAACCGCCGACCTTGGGCTTATGAGTCCCCTGCTCTAACCAACTGAGCTACCAAGCCTTGTCTGTTTCTCCAACGGACAGTTAACAATAATACACTAAATTCCCAGCATCGCAAAATAATTTTCATGGCTTGTCGGGTACGGTAGCCAAAAGCTCGGGGGTTAGGGACACCTGGCTGAAATATTGCTTTTGGAATTGTTCTTCTGCAATTAAAGTTTCAATTTGGCGGACCAAAGCTTTCGGCCAAGCACTGCCTGAATTTAACGCTGGGCCGTACTCTTGGATTAGGACCAGAATTTGGCTAGCTAAGCCATGGCTAAAATCCCATTGTTTTTGCAAGCTGAGGGGAGAAAGTTGGGCCGTTTCCCGCCCATGCCATTGGGCTTCTAGTTCGGCCACTAAGCTACTGGGGCATTGGGGTAAGAAATGATAATCCAACACTAGGGGTTGCTGGGCGGCGATCGCCTGTTGGTAGGCCCGGCGCAATTCTGACCAACTGCTGGGACAGGTGCGGAGGACATGACCTTGGGGAGAAAGAGCCTGGTCTGGGGCATGGGGGGAACGGCGGTCAATTAAATTGGCACTAGTTTGACTAGGGGCAATTCCTTGGGGTTGATGTAAGCGGAAATCGATCAGGCGCACTTCATACTGCCGGTCGTAGGTGTTGAAGTCTAATTCCACCACCAGATCCAACGGTTCATTTTGGGGTAGTTCATCGGGATGGTGACCCCACCAAATCCCTGAGCATTGAATGGCCTGACCATCGCCATCGGTTTTGGGCGGATAGTCCTTCACACAAAAGCTGGTTTTTAGGTATGAAACTTTGTTGCCAGTGCGGTCTTTGATGTTGCGGAAATCAGTTATTTCCACCTGCACATTTTCCAGTAGTAATTTGGGGGCGGGGTTGCCCATGCCATAGGGTTCCAGCAAATTAAATTCCCGGAATAGGTCCTGTCCTAAATCCGCCACCGTCACTTGGAGATCCACTGCCAGAATGGGATCCAAGCTGATCTGGGCTCCGTAGCTTTGCCAAAACTGTTGGTTAACTGCTTCTATAAACAACGGCAATTTATCCAGCGGTAAGCTCAAACCGGCGGCAAAGGGATGACCCCCAAAGCCCAGTATTAAATGTCGTTGACTATGCAGTAGGGCATAAAGGTCAATGTTAGCCACAGAACGGGCTGAACCTTTAGCAATTTCCCCATCTTGAGTATTGAGCAAAATGGCCGGACGGCCACAGGTTTGGGCTACATGACTGGCGGCTAGGCCCAAAACCCCTGTAGGCCACTGGGGATCGGTGAGTACTACTACCCCGGTGGTGGATAGGTCAATGTTTTGGAGTCGTTGGTCAATTTCGGTAATGACAGATTTCTGTAATCCCTTGCGTCTACTGTTGAGGGTTTCCGCTTCGGCCGCCAATTGGTTACAAACTTTTGTGTCCCGACTGGTGAGTAGCTCTACTCCAAAGCTAGCATCCCCTTTAATGCGACTGATGGCGTTGATGCGGGGGCCAATACCAAAACCAATGTCCGTGGGCCGATCGCCATTGCGATTGCAAAGGTTAAGTAGGGCATGGATGCCAGGGCGGGTGGCAGTGGCTGGATCTTTTTGGGTACGGAGTTGGGCAATGCCCCGTTGGGCTAAGTAACGACAATCTCCTTGCAGGGTAACCAAATCAGCAATTAGACCGATCGCCACTAAATCTAGTAAATCCTCCAAGGGTTGTTGGGGCACTGTGGGATATTGGTCGTAGAGAGCTTCCACCAACTTAAAAGCCACTGCTACTCCGGAAAGGTTAAACAGGGGATGGTCATCGGCAAAGTAACGGGGGTTAATAATGGCCACCACCTCCGGGCGATCGTCTGGCAACGTATGGTGGTCGGTGACAATTACATCCATGCCCAACTGCTGGGCATAGACAATTTCGTCCAAATTTGTACTGCCAGTGTCGCAGGTGACAATTAACTTTGTACCCTGGGTTGCTAAGCGTTCTAGTCCCGGTCGGTTGAGGCCGTGGGACTCCCGTAAACGGTTAGGGATGGTGTAGGTCAACTGTCTATCCTGGGGAAAAAATTGCCCCAATCCTTCCCATAACACTGCAGTGGAAGTAATGCCGTCGGCATCGAAATCCCCCCAAATGGTGACTTTTTCCTTCTGGGCCATGGCCTGGCCCAACCTTTGCACAGCCCATTTCATTTCCTGGCCAAATTCCCAAGGGTTGGTGGGAGTATAACAATCCGGGGAAAGAAACCCACCCAACCGATCCGCTGACTGAATGCCCCTTTGCCATAGTAATTGGGCGGCAAATTGACCGCTGGATTGGCCACAATGGCGACGCACCTGTTCGACAAAAATAGCCGGGGGAGTAACAGGGGGAATTAACTGCCAACGAAATTGGGCCATGGTCAGAGAATTGGAAGGGATTCCATACTAACTTTTTTGTCTACTCGGAAGCACACTTACCATCCACTCCGGCAGAAACTTCCGTCAGACTAGCTCTATATTGGGGAAATTGACCCATAAGTTGCTCCAATCGACGGCTATCAAAATTTTCCAAAGCCTTGATAATGCTCTGACCATAGGTGTGTAAATCTTCCCAGCCATATTCGTTCCCCCAACTTAAAAGGCGATCGCCAAAGTTTCTTATTTGCCGGGAAATGAGGGTATGGCGTAATTTATTCCAAACATTAGTTTCTTCCTGTTCCAGCAGAGAAATCAATTGTTGTCGTTGGGCTTGGTCAATGAGGGGGACTGCCCTGGGGAAGCCTTGGCTAGGCCCGTTGTGGTTACCGAAGGAGTTGTTGTCAGGGGCCATATTCCCAACCCTAGTGGGCAAAAGTTTTTCCGTTGTATTGGCGGAAGACGAAGACATCGACCCTAGGCGATCGGTTAAATTTCCCCCATCACCATTGGCGAGGTCGGACTTGAGTGAATTTTCCACCAAACGTACCGCTGGAAAATGCAAAATAAACGTGCTTCCCTCCCCCAGCCGACTGGAAAGACTTATTTCTCCCCCTAATAATGCAGTCAAACGCCTAGTAATGGTCAAGCCCAAACCTGTGCCCCCATATTTGCGAGTGCTCTGGCCCTGACTTTGGGTGAAAACATCAAAAATCCTCGCTTGGTCTTCTGGAGCAATGCCGATGCCCGTGTCAGTGACTTCAATGGCTAGAGAAATATAGGTGCCCTGGGAACGGACTTGAATGTCTTCCACGCCAATGTAAATAAAAACCTGTCCCTCCTCCGTAAATTTAAGAGCATTACCCACTAAATTAAATAAAATTTGTCGCAGACGTACCGCATCAAAATAAATAGCTTGGTTTAAGGTTTCATCTATTTGGATAGTTAACAACAAACCCTTGCTTTCAGCTTTATAATCAAAAATTTGTTTGATTTCCCTAATTATTACCCTTAAATCTACTGGCTCTAGATGGATGACTAATTTGCCTGCTTCAATTTTAGAAATATCTAAAATGTCATCGATCAGTGCCAACAAAATCTTACTACTAGAGCCAATGGCATTGAGATATTTCTTGGTTTGTGATAAACTAAGATCTTTTTGTAAAAGTAAGTCGCAAAAACCCAAAATGGCATTCATTGGAGTCCGAATTTCATGGCTAATATTAGCTAAAAACTCACTCTTAACACGGTTGGCTAATTCGGCACTTTCCTTTGCTTCCCTCAACTTAATTTCAATGCGCTGACGTTCTTCGATTTCCCCCGCTAGTTGCTTATTAATCACAATTAAAGTGTGGGTTCTTTCCGCCACTCTCATTTCTAAGTTATCCTTGGCCTGCTTAATGATTTTAAACTGATTTTGCAAAGTAATCAGCATTTCATTAAAGTTTTCATTCAGAGTAATTACTTCGCTGACTTCACTACGGAGAGCAATGGGAGTTAAGCCTTGGTATTGCATTTTAGTGGGAATGTCAGTGGTGATTTTAGCTAAAGTTAATAATGGATTAGCTACCCGCTTACTCACACCAATGGCAACCACCAAACCTACTAGACTTAAAAATAATAGCAAGCCCAATTTTTGTACTGATTGAGCCTGTAGTTTTTCGATGCTTTCCCGAGCGGGCAAACCAAGCACTAATTGCCAATCATTAATTTTATCCAATGGCAAAATATGATAATAATAGGAGTCGCGCCAGCGGATGGTAGGATTAGCCGGTGTATCGGGATACCAATGGTAATTTGATGAGCCTAAATCGCGAGGTTCTCCCCCATCAAAAGGTTGATAGATTTCCAATGGTAATACATTAGCAATGGTGCTGGCTACCACTTGATTTTGCCCATTGATGAGGGTAATATTTAATTCCTCACTGACCCTATTTGCATATAGAAGTTCTTTCATTTTAGCCAGGTTTAAAGAAGCATTAATAAAGCCCTCAAAGCTATTGTTAGCTACTAGTGGAATAGTGATAGCCACATGGGGATGGACGTTCACATTGGTGCGGTGTAGTGGAGATACTTGTATTTGCGAGGGAATGGAAAAACCAGCTATTTTTTCTGCTTGAATCAGTCCTAGTCGTGATTCTCCCACTTCATTAAATTCAGGAGAACTGACAATAATTTGCCCCTGGCGATCGCCGACATAAATATTACTAAAGCCAGTAAAAGCTGTTTGTATGGTGTGGGTCATAAGGCTAAGGGCAGGTAGTTGCGCCCCATTACCCTGGTTGATTGCAGCTACTAAAGGTAAGGTTTCGGTGGCAAAAACCTCTGCTCCTTCCAGATGACTTTGATACCAATCCTCAACGGAATTTTGAATGGGTATGGATAAAGCTGTTAGTTCTTGGACTGTTTGCTTTTCCATTTGTACAAAAGCTTCTTGACCATTAACAACAGTGATAAAAAGGAGGGGAAAAAAGACAAATGCCACCAGCAAATTAAACAAAGTCTGCTCAAAAGACAGTTTTTTCCAGGGAAAAAAAGCTGGATTAGTCGAGGGGGAAAACTTCTGCTTCGACAAACCAAAACCAGTGATCAAAAAACTGGCAATTAAACTATTAAAAATGCCATTGGTAGCTTGCTTAAGGGTGATTAAACTGGTGGTAACCGAGGTCATATTTAAGCCCCAACGGTAAAAAATATAAACCAACGGTATGCCAATTAATAGCCAAAAGAGACTATTAATTAGGACTAAGTTTGTTTGCCGGCGGCGCAACATCAAGCCCACCACCAGGGCTTCCAGGATGATTATTAATATGCCGTAGCCATGGCGCCAAATGATCAGGGTGTGACTACCGGCGATCGCCGCACTAACTAGACCCCAGGGCAAGCCATAGCAAACCAAAACCAGTAAAGTGGCAATGCTGCCAAAAAGAAAATCAACTCCAAAAAATATATGTAACTTGAAATAGTTTCCCCCGTAACCCGCCAGCAAAAGGCAGGGCAAAAGCCAGTATTTTTGTAGGAGATCAAGAAATTTGCCCATGGGAAACCGGAGCTGAAATTAGGGAATAGAAGGGGCCCGTCGATAAAGAATTACCTCGTTCTCTTGATATTCTGGCGTAAAAGCTGAATCCTGACTCACCTGGTGGGCTAGGGCTTCCACTGTGCCCTGGGAATTTTCCCAACCAGCGTAGTTAGTCTGCAACAATACGGCATCAAAACGGTTCAGATCGAAGGGAGCTTCCGCTTCAATGGCTAATTCTAGGTCTGGTCGATGGCTCAGGTGGGCCGCCAGGTGGGGCGAAGTTAAAACCCGATCACCTGGTTGCACTAAGGACACTGCCGCTTGTAGGTTAGCCAATTGTCCCCAATGGTGCCAATACCGGCCGAAAAAATAAGTGTATTTCCCCAAAGCTAAAAAGGCGATCGCCGTCCAGAGAATAATCCACCGGGGCTTTTTTAACCAACTACTGCCCTGATACCAATGGGTCATCACCACTAGGAGCAAAAAGGGCAAAATTGGCAATGAATATTGATGAATTAAATCTTTTTGGGGCAGATAATCGGTGACCAAATTAACAAATAGGGCGGGAATGGCGGGGATAAACATAGCCCAAGCTTTGCCCCAAATTCCCCAAATAACCGGCGCAGTTAATAGCACCAAATAAAATAAATTATCCAGGGTGAACAACATCCCTAAAACGATTTGGGGTTTAAGAATTAAATTTAAAATAATTTCTGCAACGGAATCCCCCAGGAAACTATAGCGACCCACCGCCGCCGCTTCCTCTCCGCTAAAGGCAGGAATAATACCTTTGGTGGTAATGATAAACCAGGCAATGCCCGCCACGGTGGTAATGAGCCCCATTAACCTTTTTCTTTCCCAGATCAATAACCAAATGCCTAGCATAAATACGGTGAGGGAAAGTACTGCTTTGCTAGCCAAGATTGTGACTAAACTAATTAAGAAAATCCCCCACCTATTCGCCCTAGCGCTCCACACGGCCCAAAGCAGAGCAGGTACGGCGATTACTTCAGTGTGAAAGTCAAATAAATTGATGTTAAAAATTAGGGGATATAGGCCATAAACCAAGGCCATGGTTAAACTTTCTTTTTCCCCCAGTCCCGTTTGTTTTGCCAATTGCCAAGTGGGCCAAGCCCCTAAGGCTAAGGCGATCGCCTGGATGAAAAATAGCCAATAAACGGAGGGATAAATTTTGTAAAAAATGGCTATGGGATAAACCAAAAAGGCGGCGTGGTCCCCCAAAATATGGAAACCCCGAAAGGAAACCCGGGGATATTCCCCCTGACTGATCAGATAAATAGCCTGGTCAAAGAAACCCAAATCGAGAGCAGTGGATTGGAACAGCCAATGGCGCACCGTGGCACAGATGAAGAGAATGACTGCACCGATCGCCATCCCGACCAGCAAAGAACGGGGGGGCAAAAATCCTTCAGGCTTGCTCTGGCTTACTTCCATGGTGACTCAAGTACGGCTAAAAACGGGGCAAAATTTGCCAAAACTCCTCCAACATTAGCAAACCAAGGGCGTCCTGTTGCCCTATTCGGAAAGGCTGAGGGCTTAATTGCCATTGCGGACTGGGCAAACATGATCCTTGCAAGCTCTTTCAGTCCCCAGGCTAGGATGAAAGGGAGTTAGCAGTGAATTTTGGAACAGGTTAAGTATCCATGGCTGAGGTTGTCTGTTTTGGAGAAATGCTCTTCGACTGTTTGGCAGACCAGTTGGGAGTACCCTTGGAACAAGTTAAATCCTGGACTAACTACGCCGGTGGTGCCCCTGCCAATGTGGCCTGTGCCCTAGTCAAACAAGGTGTTAGCGCCGCTTTTGTTGGTCGTTTGGGGGCAGACCAGGCCGGACAAGAACTTAAAAATGTTCTACAGCAATGTCAAGTTAATACCGATGGGCTCCAAATCGATCCCCACCGGCCCACCCGTTTGGTTTATGTGACCCGGACAGGGGACGGCGATCGCCATTTTGCTGGGTTTGGGGAATATCACACCGGGGATTTTGCCGACACAGCGGTGCAGGGAGAAGCCATTCCCGAATCCCTATTTACCTCAGCTCAATATTTGGTGATGGGCACCATTGCCCTGGCCTATGCCCCCAGTCGGACTGCCACGGAGCGGTTAGTGGCATTGGCGAAAAAGCACCAGGTCAAAATATTTTTAGATGTCAACTGGCGATCAGTCTTTTGGGACGATGAAGCGCAGGCAAAGGAAAGAATTCCCACCCTGATTACCCATGCCCAAATTTTGAAATGTACCGACGAGGAAGCGGTCTGGCTGTTTGGTTACCAAGATCCGGTCACCATCCACAACAAATTTCCCCACCTCCAGGGGGTATTAGTCACCGCTGGGGACAAAGGTTGTGCCTATTCCCTGGGCAAAAACTATGGAGAAGTGCCTGCTTTTAGGGTCAATGTGCAGGATACCACCGGGGCGGGAGACAGTTTTGTGGCAGGATTTTTAGCCCAAGCCCTAATCCATGGGGACAAATTATTCACAGACGCTCACCTCAGTTGCCAGGCGGTGACCTATGCCAGTGCCATGGGAGCTTTCACTACTCTCCATCCTGGGGCGATCGCCAGATAGGAAAAAAGAGCAGAAGAAATGGCTCCGACCACCAACCCGGACAAGGGTTGGATGAGTTAGAAGTCTTGGCCCACAGCAATTCAGAAAATACTATCGTTGCGGCCAGCTAAAAAACACGCATTTTAGCCATCTCAGTCCATACTTTTGATGATTTTCTCGACCATAACCCTGATTTTGCCCGACGGGTTTTGGAATTAGAACATCGGCAGTTACAGCGGTTTGTGCGATCAATACAGCCCCTTTAGGCTAATCGATTGAACACTCCACCCCCATAACGCATCGGTCAACATCGGAAAAAGTATAGAATATGGTCAAAAATACGATTGTTAACGGTAAAATTCTAACCCTTTTCCGTAGTGACAATGAATCCTCTCCCATTACAGAAGGAAGCAGAGAAACGCTCGCCAAGGCTTAATTCCCCATTTAAGTCACTAATGCGAATCCATTGGTGGATGGCCCTTGCCTATCTAATAGTTTTTTGCACTGGAACTTTAATGGTTAACTTAGAAAGGGGACAATTTTTACGCAGTGAACTATACGACTTCCACAAATCCATCGGTATATTAACCATGGCATTATTAACCTGGCGAATTTTCACCCTCTTACAGGTCTGGTGGCGTAAATATACTAAACGTCCCCCAAAGTTATCTCCGGCTTGGTGGCGCACCTTTACTCTCCACCTGAGCCTATATGTATTTATGGGAGTGATCCCAATTTCTGGCTTTTTACTCTCAAATTCCTTTAAAGCCAATAATGTCAGATTTTTCTCCATCACATTGCCCGATATTTTTCCTCAAAACGAAGCCATGGTAGAAATTGGCCGTAATGCCCATTTTTGGTTAGCTTATACTTTTCTAATTTTTATCGTTATACATATGCTAACTTACCGGAAAGTAATCAGAGCTAATTGGCGACGGTGGGTCAACTTTATCGGTAAATTTCAACAGCAGACCTAATTTTTTTGTCTTAAGTCAATCAACCACAACTGGCATTATGTTCAACTTTTTTGTCAGACTGTCCGCCATTGGTGGCATGGGAGTAGGAACTGGGGTGGCCATAGTCAGTGGTGCTTGGAGTGTTCTGGATATGGTCCGCTTAAAAGAGGCCAATGCCCTGGTTCAACAGGAAGTTCGTCGATCTTCCCCCGCTAGGGCAGATTACCTTTACAGCCGGGAAATGACCCACCGCATTAATGTTTTTGCCGAAGGGGTATGGGCCCTGGGGGGCTGTATTTTGTACATCAACTCCTTGGCCCTACTGCGACAAACCGCAACAAATAACAAAGGCGATCATTCCCTTCATTCCCAGGAGAAGCTAACAGGTTGAAAATTGTTTCATTAATTCTCTACCTAACCTTTTTGCTCTTTCAATCATTCATCGATCAAGACGATTTTCGATTCCTTCACAGCCGCCGGGGATAGTTTTTCTGGTTAACGTTCCTCCCCAGGCACAGCAATAGCACCTCTGCTCCTCACTCATGTTCTTAGTCTTACTAAAATTGGCATTTTCCACCACTGCGCCCGTATATTCGCCGGTTTCGTAGTTGGGAATATGGTTGCGGCTGCGGGGACTAGCCTGGTCCCAGGTGCCGTAGAATAGCCTAGTTCCCTTGAGGTCAGCTCCATCAAGATTAGCCTCGTATAGCACCGTCCTGGATAGATTAGCTTTGACCAAATCCGCTTGGCTGAGGTTTGCCCGGATGAGGTAAATCTCGCTCAGATCCACCCAGCGCAGATCCTGGCCGACTAAATCCGCCGCCACTAGCATCACCCCCAGGTTGATTACCCTCAGGCCGTGAATGCGGTCCTCTTGGTAACCCCCCATGCCGTCAAAAATAGGACGACCGAGGTAATAGTCCCGCTTTAGGGGAGTGAGTAAGCGGGATTGGGAAAGAAAGCGGAGAATTTTTGCTTTACCACCGGAATCGACGCTGGCGAGGATTGCTGCTGTTCTACCTTCGGCAAAGGCCCGTTCCTGGGGCCAATCCTCCAACATGCCTTCATCACTTAAAGCTAGGTCTGAGATGCCCTGGAAATAGGCGTCAACGGTTTGTTGCTGGGTAATACGATTTTGCTGAATGGTCAAATCCTTGGAAATGACATATTGTTGCCAAGCCACGTACACAGCTAGGACAGCAATCATAATTTGCCCTAGGGCTCCCACCCATTCCGCCCAGGAACCAAATTCGTCGTATTTAAACTGATTGAGCCAATATTTGAGGGAACTGTAGACACCTAGATAGTGGGCTAGGGCACCGATCGCCAGGATAAAACCTAAACCCCCGAGTAGGGAACGCCGCTCTTGAACAGTGAGATAATGCTGTACCCAGGACTTGATGGTGGGGAGAATGACCTGGAGGGAAAACATCAGGGCCAATATCGCCGAAGTAAATCCCAACCAACGGGATTGGAAAATTAGACCCAGCCCGATGCCCACCACTGTAACCACTAGTAACCAGGGCATGGCCGGTTCAACGGACTCTTGAAATACCCATTGGGGCAAAGAACGACGGGGGGCAATGGTGTCCTCCGACCCTAGGACTGGAGGTAAATTGGACAACTCATTGGGCATGGCCAAAACTATTCAGGACAAGGGCAATTCCTAGGATTTTAATGGATACCAGCGGTGGTTATCCAAGGAGGCGATCGCCGTAAGCAGTTCTTTGGGCTGATGTACCAAAAAATCCGGCTCATATTCCTGCAAAATGGCCGGTGGACTAAATCCCCAGGCGACGGAAACCATCGTTAACTGACTTTTTTTAGCGGCGCTGATATCTCTAGTTTCATCTCCCACGTAAATTACCTCATCAGTTCCAAACTTATGCTCCTTCAACACCCGATTAATAATGCGGTTTTTGCCAAATAGGGTGGTGCCAGCTTTGACAAAAGCAAAAATATCTTCTAGACCATTGTTGTGTAAAAATGATAGTACGTTATCTTTGGAGTTGGAAGTGACAATGCCCAAAACGTAGCCCTTTTGGTTGAGCAGAGTTAATACTTCTTTAATGTCACCATAGGGTTTGAGGTCTTTGATTTCTTTGCCCAATTCTTTTTTGAAGCGCTTGAGAATAAAAGGAATTTTAAACGGAGAAATTTGGGAATATTTGATAATTTCGGCGGAGCTTAGTTTTTTTAGGCGGGCCAACTCTGTTTTATCCACCGCTGGGTAGCCAAACTCGTCTGCCAAGCGATTGACGATGGCAAAAAAAGCATCGTGGGTATCGGCAATGGTGCCGTCAAAATCGAACAATACAGCTTTAATGGCCATGGTGAGGAGGATGGGCCAAATAGTTGGTCAGTCCTTCATTGTAGATTAGCCTGGGCGTTCCGCCGTAACATAGCTGGTTTTATTCGCCTCAGGGCCGAAGCGGTGAACTGTTGCTGCCAATCAGCTTCGGTGATATTAGCCAAAGTTTCTAACTCTGGGTTGAGATTGCTCTGGTAGGGATGAAAATCCGCCACATCGGTGGGTTGGGCAAAACGCCGATTCCAGGGGCACACATCTTGGCAAATGTCGCACCCTGCCACCCAACCTTGCAAATTGTCGGCGATCGCCGTTGGTAGGGTTTCTGCCCGATTTTCAATGGTGTGGTAAGCAATGCATTTATTACTGTCCACCACGAAGGGTTCCACAATGGCCTGGGTAGGACAAGCTTCTAGGCAACGGGTGCAGGTGCCGCAATGTTGACTGTGGGGACGATCGCCGTTGAGGGGGATGTTAGTGACAATTTCCCCCAGAAATAGCCAACTGCCGTAGTCCCGACTGATCAAATTGCCGTTTTTTCCCACCCAACCAAGACCGGCCCGTTCCGCCCAAGCTTTGTCCTGGATGGGCCCCGTATCTACGTAATAACGGCTCTGTAAATCTGGCACCTGTTGTTCGAGCCAGAGATTAAGGGCTTTTAGCTTTTTAGTTAACACCCGATGGTAATCTCTTCCCCAGGCATAGCGGGAAATTTTGCCATGGGCGGGGTCTCCACTGCGCTGGTGGGGAGTGTAATAATTCAAACCCACCGCAATTACTGACCGGGCTGAGGGTAAAAGCTCCCGAATATTTTGCCGTTTGGGATTAGCCATCCAAGCCATATCGGCGTTATAGCCCAGGGCAATCCAACTCTGTAATCTTTGGGCGGCTTCATCATTCTCCGTTTCTGACACTGGAGCAATGCCCACCCGATGGAAACCGATCGCCAACGCTTGGGCTTTAATGCGTTCTTCTAGGGGAGATTGGAACAAGGGCAAAGGAAAAAATGAAGTTTGGGAGCTACAAATTAGCTTTATTAACCACTAACAACCAGACCAACTACTTAGCTTCCGTCAAAGGAGCCATGGCCCGCATCAAACTGGCCATCTCCAACGCATTCATGGCGTAGCCCCAACCGTGGTTACTCTTAATGCCTGCCCGTTCCAGGGCCTGTTGCATGGTGTCCGTGGTTAAAATGCCGAAAATTACCGGCACCCCGGTCTGGCTGGCGATCGCCGCAATGCCCTTGGCCGCTTCTCCGGCCACAAAATCAAAATGGGGAGTCTGTCCCCGGATCACCGCTCCTAAACAAATAATGGCATCATACTGTCCCGACACCGCCAACTTACGGGTTACCAGTGGTACCTCAAAACTACCAGGAACCCAAATGTAATCCACCTGGGTACCAGCGGGATCCACATCAATGCCATGACGTTTCAGGCAATCTTGGCAACCGGAAAGTAACTTTTCCGTTACTAGGTCATTGAAACGGGCAATTACAAGGGCAAAACGAAATGGCCGGGCCGGAGGAGTAAACGACCCTTCATAGACTGTCATGGTATAGTTCCCCAGATCGGGTTAGCGGTGAATCAAAGTTTTTAGGGGCTATCCCCCACAGCCCAGGCCATGGGGAAAATTACCGGGATATGGCCATCGCCACCCCTAGACGACCAGGAAGTTCAACAGGGCCACCACAATGACCAAAACGGCCCAAATGCCGGAACCTAAGTACAACAAAGGCTTAGAACGGTCCCAGTTTTGGGGAGAAGCATAGGCCACCGGCACTCCCACCACCATCACGAAGGAAAAAAGCACCAGGGCCGCCAACGCAATCTGAAAAACAATGGACATTTTAGAGTTTCTCCTTATAAATTGAGCAAGACTGTCCCCGGCTGAAATCCTCGACAGTCGCTGATATGGGCAAATATTATCGTTGAATCTTTCCCTAAGTAAGCTACCAAAATATGTGCCCTGAGGGAAGCACATGGGCGGATTACCCAGAGGCGATCGCCTACCGTTGTGGACTAGAAATTCTTCCCCAGTCAATGAAAGTTGGGTAGGAAGAACTCATCCCAATAGGGACAAGTTGACCAAGGCAAAACTGGGTTACACCTGAGTTATAAGATGGGCAGCGAGAGACTCGAACTCTCACGACCGAAGTCGCCACATTTTGAGTGTGGTGCGTCTACCAATTCCGCCAGCCGCCCTTATTTTCTTCGGTGTTCAGATTATACGCATTTTTGCGGCCCTTGAGCAAGTTTTGATAGGTTTGGGAATCACTCCAACGATCAATTTCCCTGGCCCGGAGTACCGGCACCGGATGGGTCAGGTTTTGGGTCTGCATATTCTTCAGCATGGCCCCCATTTCATCTTCCCCCAGGCGATCGTATTCCCGGGCTTGGTCAATGAAAGCATCCAAGTTTAGTAAAGGAGCCAATTGGGGAGAACCACCGGCCAACTTCATCAGCACCGACATCACCACTTTCGGGTCTTGCACCGCCAACAGGGCTGCCCGGTCACAGCTAAATTCAGCACAGCGCACCCACTCCAACATCTGGGACTGGAGGGATTGGGTCAACACTGCTCCCCAGTTGGGAATTAGTCCCGCCGCCAACACCATAATGTTAGCTAAGGTTAAATACACCCCATGTTCACATTTGAGGTGTCCCAACTCATGGGCCATCACCGCTTGAATTTCCGCCGGAGTCAACATATCCACCAGGGAAGTGTGCATCACCATGAAAGGCTTTTTACCTCGCATGGCAAAAGTGTAGGCATTGGGTTGGGGATTTTGTTGAATGTAGAGTTCCGGCGCTTCCAGGTCGAGAGTTTTACAAGCATCCAAAAGCAGTTGATGGAGATGGGGCAATTGTTTTTCCCCCACCCGGACACTGGCCGCCAAATTATTGAGGGCAAAAAACTGTTCTGCCACAGATCCCAACAGTCCCCGCACCATCAGGTCTAGGCCGGGGATTTGCTTCAAGTTAGTGGTGGCCATTTGGTCTAAAGGATGGCGGAAATGGTCTGCCTTTAATCCCACCAGAGGAATGGAGTTGCTCATGAATTCTGACATTTTTAAAATTCGGCCTAACTTCACTGTTCAAATTCTATTGTTTTCCGAGCGGGAGGGCATTATGGCAGCAACTATTAACCAGGGCCCCCGGGCAACATCAAAGGGCGGGTTTGAGCAACTCACCCAATCTCTAAATTTTGGGAAAATTAGAGAAAACTCTCCCTTTGCCTTGAAATTTGGGAGACAAACTGAGAATTTTGCAAACAAACCCTAAGCGCCATTTCACCCGGCGATCGCCTGAGGCTAAAGTCGGCCCGAAGACGGCGCTCAAAATTGTCCATCCCGGTGGTGGTCTTGCCCCCTTTGTCCAACACGTACTGTATAATTGAGAGTCTGTATCCTGGCTTGTACGGTAAGTAACAGGAGGCACGCATATTCACTAAACGGAGACTAAGGGATTAGGACTTAAAACTTACATGGTCAGTCAAACTTCTACAGCAACTATTGGATTCACTCTCGAGGACTTTGCCGCCCTTCTTGACAAGTACGATTATCACTTTAGTCCTGGGGACATTGTCGCTGGGACCGTTTTTAGCATGGAGTCCCGGGGGGCTCTGATTGACATTGGGGCGAAAACCGCCGCCTACATTCCCATTCAGGAAATGTCGATCAACCGTGTGGATGACCCTGAAGAGGTGCTCCAGCCCAATGAAACCCGGGAATTTTTCATTCTGACCGATGAAAACGAAGATGGTCAGCTCACCCTCTCCATCCGCCGCATTGAATATATGCGGGCTTGGGAACGGGTCAGACAACTCCAGGCAGAAGATGCCACGGTGCGCTCCAATGTTTTTGCCACAAACCGTGGTGGTGCCTTAGTTAGAATTGAAGGATTGCGGGGCTTTATTCCCGGCTCCCACATCAGCGCTCGGGAAGCGAAAGAGGATCTAGTAGGGGAAGATCTGCCCCTGAAGTTTTTGGAAGTGGACGAAGAGCGTAATCGCCTCGTGCTCAGCCACCGTCGGGCTCTGGTAGAGCGGAAGATGAACGGTTTAGAAGTGGCCCAGGTAGTGGTGGGTTCCGTCCGGGGCATCAAACCCTACGGTGCTTTCATCGATATCGGCGGTGTCAGCGGTCTATTGCACATTTCTGAGATTTCCCACGACCACATTGATACTCCCCACAGCGTCTTCAATGTCAACGATGAAATCAAGGTGATGATTATTGACCTGGATGCGGAACGGGGTCGGATTTCCCTTTCCACCAAGCAATTGGAGCCGGAGCCCGGTGCCATGCTGAAAGACCGGGATCTTGTCAACGAAAAAGCGGACGAAATGGCGGAAATTTTCCGGCAAAAACGTTTAGCAGAAGCCCAGGGCATTCCCTATGAGCCCCCCACTTCCGTTGATGACACCGATGATGAGGAAGATGAGTCCCTGGCTGTCAGCGCTGTGGATGAATAATAAACAATTGGCTGCCTAATGCTTGCACAGTTAGGCTGGGCCTGAATTTATAGATCCAATCAGATCAATCCCAATAGTGATCGCCAAATTTCCCTGAGCAGCTTAAAGCTCAGGGTTTTTTCTTGCCATTTTGAAAACTATCAGCAATTACCACTGAAGAATCTACAGAGGTTGAGGCTTTGTTTTTATTATCGGAACAACATTAATCAATTTCGGACGGCCACCGTTCCTCCAGTTGACCAGCATTAACTTTGAGAATCTGGGCCGATCGCCGCCAGCGGTCATCAAAACGACCTAAATGGGTGGTGGTGATCAGGGTTTGAAAACGATCCTCAATGGCCATTAACAATTGCCCCTGGCGATCGAGGTCTAATTCCGCCAAGACATCGTCTAATAACAACAGGGGTGGTTCTCCAATAACCGTTTCAATCAAGCTCAATTCCGCCAATTTTAATGCTAGGACTAGAGTTCTTTGCTGTCCCTGGGAGCCATAGGTTCTAGCGGGAGTGTCGTCGAGGACAAACCCCACTTCGTCCCGATGGGGCCCCACCACCGTTGCCCCCAGATGTAATTCTGCCGATCGCCGTTGGGCTAATCTTTCTAAAAAAGCCTGGTGCACGACTTCCGGATCATCTCCCACCCAGGTGACATTGGGTTGATAGGTCACGGTGAGGGTTTCATTGCCACCGCTAATGCGCCTGTGCCATTCCTGGGCCAAAGGAGCAAGACGGGCTAAACCCCTCGCTCGACGGCGGGCCACCCTAGTTCCCATTTCCACCAACTGCTGGTCCCAGAGTGCCAAAGAAGCTGTCGACTCTTCCCCCAAAGCTAGTCCCGTTTCCCATTGTTGTCGTAGGCTTTTTAGTAGAGCATTTCTTTGCTTAACAATGTGCTGGTACTGCCCCAACAGATGGGCATAGAGGGGTTCTAGCTGGGTTAACAAAGTATCTAGCCATTGACGGCGACAATCGGGCGCTCCCCGGACTAAATCCAAATCTAAACAGGAAAATTCCACCGCATTTAAACAGCCTAAAAAATCCAACTGACGACGACATTGATTTTGGTTAATGCGTAGGTTGCGCCGCCCCGATCGCCGTAGGTCAATTTCTAACTCTGCCACACTGTATTGCCTTTCCAGTAAGGCTTTAATTTGCCCATTGGCCGCCCCGTCTAGCACCAATTCCTGATCCCGACTAGTGCGATGGCTTTTGAGCGTTGCCAACAGTTCCACCGCTTCCAATAAGTTAGATTTCCCCTGGGCATTATTGCCCACCAAAATGGTTTTTTGAGCAGAAAATTCCACCTCTTCTTCGAGGTAATTGCGAAAGGCCCGTAAATAGAGTTTTTTCAGGTACATTTTCCAACTAAACGGGGCAAAAATTGGCAATATTTTTTAGCTTAGGAAGCAAACTGTTGGGCATGGAAACGGGCATAACGACCTTGATGCTCCATTAACTCCTGATGGCTACCCATTTCGACAATTTCCCCCCTTTCCAACACCACAATCCGGGTGGCTTTACGCACGGTGGCTAAACGGTGGGCAATGACAAACACAGTTCTTTCTTGGACAATACGCTCCAAGGCTTCCTGCACCAAAGCTTCCGACTCCGAATCAAGGGCAGAAGTCGCTTCGTCCAAAATTAAAATGCTGGGGTTTCTTAAAACCGCCCTGGCAATGGCAATACGCTGACGTTGGCCGCCCGAAAGGGTAACCCCCCGTTCCCCCACATAGGTATAATACCCTTGACTTAATTCAGTGATAAATTGGTGGGCATTGGCAATGCGGGCTGCTTCCTCAATTGCTGTCAAATCTAAATCAGTTTTGCCGAACGCAATATTTTGGGCGATCGTGCCGGAAAAAAGGATATTTTCTTGGGGCACAATGGCAATTTGTTCCCGCAAACTTTTCAACGTAATGCTATCAATGGCATGGCCGTCAATACGTAAACAGCCGCTAGTCACGTTATGGAGTCGCATCAACAAGTTTACCAGGGTGCTTTTGCCTGCCCCCGAAGCCCCCACCAAAGCGATCATTTCCCCCGGCTGGGCTTGTAAATTAATCCCTTTTAAGACCGGTTTATCTTCTAGATAGGCAAAGTCCACATGGTCATAATCCACCGCTCCTTGGAGATGGTCAATGGCGATCGCCGTGGGGCTATCTTCCACCGAAGGTTGCAGGTCGAAAATTTCAAAAATGCGGTCAACGGAGGCTTCTCCCTGTTTGAACAAATTGTAATTGCTGGTGATGTGACTAATGGGGTCAATCAACATTGCTACCCCGGTGACGTAGCTAATAAATTCAATGCCAGTTAAATTACCGAGGGAAATTTGCCAAGCCGCCAGGCAAAATAAAACCACCACCCCCATGGCTTCTAAAAAACCCACTACGACAAACTGTAACGCCTTCATCCGTTCGGCCAAAAACTGCGATCGCCGATGTTGTTGGGCCTCTTCCCGGAATAAATCTAACTGATAATCTTCTGCGGCAAAGGCTTTAACTAAACGGATGGCCCCCAACGTTTCCGTCAACAAAGAAGACAGATTAGAAATGCGAGTCTGGCTACGGCGACTAAACTTTAATAACTGTTCTCCAAAAAAGCCAATTAGCACCGCCATTAAGGGAGCAATTACCAATACCGCACAGGTCAGGGCCCAGTTGAGATAGAACATGTAACCAAACACCACCACCAGTTGCAACGCCGAAGGGACAAAATCGTGGAATAACTTATTCACCACTTCCCCAATGCGGTCAATGTCCTCCGTCAGCCGGTAGGACAAATCCCCCGTTTTTGCTTCTTCAAAATAGCTCAGGCTTAGCCGTTGCAGATGGGCATAGGTCTGTTCCCGCAGGGTTAACGCCATATTGAGGGCAGCCTTGGCCATGAGGGTATCCTGCCCATACTGGGCCATGCCCCGCACCAGAAAAATCCCCGCTGCGACCCCCGCCATGATTAAAATGGAGCGCACATCCCCGGCACCGATATATTTGGCCATGCGCCCCACCAACCAGGCTAGGATGGGCCAAAAAACAGTGAATAGCAGAGTACAGAGAAAAGCCAGCCCAATAGTCCGCCGATGGGGACGAATATAGGGGATTAACAGCCAGTAGCGGGATTTAAGGGAAGATTTTTTCTGCAAAGGACTAAATTACGTCGGGGAAAGAACCCCGTTGATTCTACCAAAATGTTACTGTTCCAGGGGGTGGGGAATGGGAACTCCATTGGGATGATGCTTCCCATTCTCGCCCTGTTACTGGGTCCCTAATTATTCCCTATCCTTTGGACACCGGGGGCAATGCACCGGAATAAATCAGTCCTTTTTGGGCATCGATGGTGACAATGGCTCCATCTCGAATCTTTTGGGTAGCGCCTTTAAAACCCACAATGACCGGCACCCCCAGCCGCAAACCAATAATGGCCGCATGGCTAGTCAGGCTTTCTTCTTCGGTGATAATGCCCGCCGCCCGTCGCATCATGTCCACACAATCAGCGTTGGTAGAGGGAACTACTAAAATTTCTCCCTGGGTAAATTGGGCGATCGCCTGGGGACGACTGGCAACCCTGGCCCGGCCACTTACAGCTCCTTGGCCAATACCCACACCCCGACCAAGAATGGCCTTGACCACTTCCACTTTGATTAAATCCGTCGAACCGGCCACTCCCTGCAATGTCCCGGCGGTCATCACCACCAAATCTCCATCCCGGAGAAAATGGTTTTCCTGGGCCACGTTAATGGCGGCTTGGAACGTTTGGCTGGTGGAAGGTAAATCTAATACCAACAGGGGCTTAACTCCCCACACCAACTGCAACTGACGGGACACATCCACATGGGGCGTAACGGCCAGAATGGGGGTTTTGGGGCGGAACTTTGACACATGGCGGGCGGTGGATCCGGTCTTAGTCAAAGACATAATAGCCGCCGCGTTGAGGGTTTCCGCAATCTGGCTAACGGCGCTGGAAATAGCATTGGGAATAGAAGTGCGACTGGCTTCCGCTTGGGAAGGATTGATATCTTCCTGTTCAATGCGCTCCGCAATTTTGGCCATAATAGCCACTGCTTCCACGGGAAATTTACCGATCGCCGTTTCGTTGGAGAGCATCACCGCATCGGTACCATCGAGGATGGCATTGGCCACGTCGGAAACTTCAGCCCTAGTAGGTCGGGGGCTGTTGACCATACTGTCCAACATTTGGGTAGCAGTAATGACAGGAATGCCCAACCGGTTAGCAGTGGCAATGAGTTTCTTTTGCAAAATAGGTACATCTTCTGCGGGTAGTTCTACCCCCAAGTCCCCCCGGGCCACCATGACACCGTCACATTTTTCCAGCACCGCCTGCATATCTTTAATCGCTTCGTGCTTCTCAATTTTGGCGATTACCGGCACGGATTTCCCTGCCGCCGCAATTAACCCCTTAATCTCATCAATATCCTGGGGATTACGGACAAAACTCAGGGCCACCCAGTCCACCCCTTGGTCCAGCCCAAACATCAAATCTTCCTTATCTTTGTCCGTCATGGCCTTAACGGAAAGGCAGACCCCGGGAAAGTTAACTCCTTTGTTGCTGGAAAGGGTTCCCCCCACAATTACCCGACAGTGGAGATCCCTGGCGACAGTATCCACTTCCTCCACCAACATTTCCAGTTTGCCGTCGTCGAGCAAAATCCTTGCCCCAGCGGGGACTTCATCGGCCAAATATTCGTAGCTAATGGAACTAATGGTTTCCGTACATTCCACCGGGCGACTGGTGAGGGTATAGGGATCGCCGTTTTTCAGTTGCACAGAGCCAGCATCATTGAGAAATTTGCCCACTCGAATTTTGGGTCCCTGTAAATCCTGGAGAATTCCCACTGGTTGGTTCAGTTCAAAGGCAATCTGGCGAATTAAACGGATACTTTGTTGGTGGTAAGCGTGGTCTCCGTGGGAAAAATTGAGGCGGAAAGTGGTGGCACCGGCTTGGATCAGTTGTCTCAGCACTTCCTTGCTTTGGGTCGCGGGACCAATGGTAGCGACGATTTTGGTACGACGGGGAAGGGGAGACGTTTGCATAATGGGCTGAAATTAGGGGCAGTTAAATATAATAGTTAAGGCCGTCTGCTTTTAAGCGGTGTTAGCGAAATATCCCCATTATCCGCCACGATCGCCGTTTCAGTTGCATCGGCTTACAGGGCCAACGATGGTAGGCTGGGCTGTGGGCAATTTTTCCCAATAGTCTGCACAGTTTGATGGGTTTGCTATGAATGCTTCCGCTCAGTTGACGTTGTTAAAGGATTACAGTCGTTTGGAAATCCGTATTCCCCAGAATGACCAGGAAAGGGAAGATTTACGCCAAGCCATTCTCTGGATTTGTGGCCAGAGTGAAGCGGAAAATTTTGGCATTTGTGCTGACGACCAAGCCAGTGCAGAAAATGCTTTGGGGCAATATCTAAGGGGGTTGGATTACGGAGAGGCGATCGCCATGGAACCAGGTAAAACCATTGAAGGGCCAGTGTATCTGAAATGCCAGAGCCAATCCCTGCGCTTTTATCTCGACAGTTATGACGGGGATTATCGGGGAGTATTGATTTCCTGCCAGGCGGAGGATGACACCTTAGCGGGAACCTACGGTTATTTTCCGCTGGATTTGTTTGCCGGTTAAGTTGGATTTAGGAACCCTGGCAACACTCCCATCCCCAAGAATTTGTTTGAAAAGTTTTATTTTGCTCCCTAAATTTCCTCACTAAAGCTCCGGCAATACTGGGGGAATTTTACTTAACTTACCCCCAAACTTGGGGGCCAGGGGGGCTTTTGAAACACGCTCTAAAGGTGAGTTACTGAGTCTACTTGCCCGTCATTGTTGAAACTGTTCCTCACTTTTCTCGCTGGGGAGGGAAGCTCTAATCAAATAAACGGAAATAGGGATAGCGCTTGGGAATACCCTTTTCCTTTTCCAGATCAAAGTTAATTACCTGCCAACAATCGTCCGCTGTACCTGGGGCACTGAATTCCACTGGTAAACCGTAAAGACGAGGCAGAGGACTATCCTTATCTTCGGGATTGCGCCAGCTACCTTGCCGTTGCAGATAAACGCTGACTAGATCGTAGTAACGGTGGGCGATGATGACCTTGGTGGCCCGGTAACCTTCCGTGTAGAGCCGGTCCAAGGCTTCGTGAATTTCAAAGCGGATACCGTCGGGGTGGGTGTGTTGCCGGTACCATTCCCCCTGCCATAGCCGCCAGTGGCGACCCGATTGCAAATGGACTAAATCCTCTGTGTCGGGGTTAACTTCAAAGGCTCCATGGCGATTACAAAGGTAAGTGTCCGTCAGGGTCAAGGCCGGAATAGTTTGCCGACAGTGGGGGCACTGGATTTCTGGGCCGAAAAGGGGATACTGTAAACCGAGATTTTGCATGGAAAACCGTTGAAATGGGCGGTTAAAGCAGAGGCCCCCACATTATAACCAAGGGATCTTTTCCTGGGTTTCTGGCTTAAACTGAGGCTGACCATCATTTTTCTCCCCCGGCGATCGCCTATGTTAGACGCCCTTGACCTTTCCCTCAACCTGGACAAACAGAGTTACAAGGAACAGTTGGAAGATTTAATGCAACAGTTGCGGAGTCTACAACAGTCCTGTTGGGAAGAAAAAATTCCAGTGATTATTGTTTTGGAAGGTTGGGCCGCCGCCGGTAAGGGTACATTGCTGAAGAAAATTGTTAACTATATGGACCCGAGGGGATTTTCCGTTAATCCCATCTTTGCGGCCAATGAACAGGAGAGGATGTATCCCTTTCTTTGGCGTTTTTGGCAAAAGCTTCCCCCCAAGGGGAGTTTAGGCTTTTTCTATCATAGTTGGTACACCAATTGTCTAGAGGAGCGGTTATTTGGTCGTATTCCTGCCGTCCAGGCTCCCTTAGTAATGCGGGATATCAACGCTTTTGAGCGTCAGTTAGTGGAAGACGGAGCGGCGATCGCCAAATTTTGGGTACATATTAGTCAAAAAGAATTGAAAAAACGTCTGAAAAAATACGAAGCTGATGAGCTAGAAATGTGGCGGGTGCGGCCAGAAGATTGGCAACAGGAAAAACGCTACCAGGAATACTCCAGCCTGGTAGAGGAGATGCTCACCTACACCAGCACTGGCTATGGTCCCTGGACTCTGGTGGAAGGGGATTGTGAACGGTGGTCCAGGGTAAAAGTACTTTCCCAACTGGTGGCGGTAATCGTCCAAGCCCTAGACCAAAAACGGGCCAAGGCCAACGCCAAAATTGAACCAATCCCTCCCCAAAAGGAATTGCTCCCCACTGAGCCTAACTTCCTGGCCAAAGTGGATTTGAGTGTGCAGCTGAGTAAGGATGACTACCGGCAACGGTTGCGGGATAGCCAAATTGAATTGCGTAAACTACAGGCGAAGATTTACCAAGAAAAAGTGCCAGTAATTGCCCTGTTTGAAGGTTGGGATGCCGCCGGAAAGGGGGGAGCGATCAAGCGTTTAACCGACACCCTGGACCCCCGCAGTTACCAGGTCAACACCTTTGCCGCCCCCACGGAGGAAGAAGCCCAATTCCATTACCTCTGGCGTTTTTGGCGTCGTATTCCCCCTGGAGGGAAAATTAGTATTTTTGACCGAAGTTGGTACGGTCGGGTGATGGTGGAAAGAGTAGAAGGTTTTGCGAGGGAAAAGGAATGGTTACGGGCTTACCGGGAAATCAATGAGTTGGAGGCGGAATTGACAGCGGAAGGCTATGTGGTGGTGAAATTTTTCCTCCATATCAGCCCTGAAGAGCAATTGGCCCGGTTTGAAGAACGACAAAATAATCCCTTCAAGCAATATAAACTCACCGATGAAGACTGGCGCAATCGAGAGAAATGGCCTCTCTATGACGTTGCAGTGAACCAGATGATTGCCCGCACCAACACCCCCGCCGCTCCCTGGACAGTGGTGCCTGCCAACGATAAATATTTCGCTCGGGTGCAAGTGATTCAAACGGTGGTAGATGCGGTAAAAATGGAACTCAAACGCCGGGGCAAGGACTGACCTCCTCCTGGCACCTCTGCCCACCGTGATAAAATGCCCTTTAATTTGATCCAGACCCCTAACCCCATATTGCCGTGGTTCTAGCATCTTCCCGTCCCCCTTCCCCCACCAATTCCCCGGCCGATCGCCAGGGGACTCTGCAAGCCTGGTTAACAGGTCTCAGTCAGCGCATTATTGACGGCGATCGCCTAACCAGGGAAGAAGCATTACAGTTGGCGGCGATCGAGGGAGAAGAGAATATTCTGTTGCTCTGTGAAGCGGCCAATAATATTCGGGAAGCCTGCTGTGGCAATGTGGTGGATCTGTGTAGCATCATCAATGTTAAATCTGGTAACTGCTCGGAAAACTGCGGCTTTTGCTCCCAATCTAGTCACCATCCCGACCCCGATTCCCCCATTTACGGTCTGAAAACGGAAGCGGAAATTTTAGAACAGGCCAGGGCGGCAGCGGCGGCGGGAGCTAAACGCTTTTGCTTAGTTAGTCAGGGTCGGGGCCCCAAATACCATAGCCCCAAGGATCGAGAATTTGAGCAGATCCTGGCCACAGTGCGGCAAATTATCCAGGAAACCAACATCAAACCCTGCTGTGCGTTGGGGGAAGTGACCCCGGAACAGGCCCAACAGTTGAGGGAAGCTGGGGTGACTCGTTATAACCATAATCTGGAAGCATCTGCTAACTATTACGACAAAGTTGTCACTACCCACACCTGGCAAGACCGGGTAGATACAGTCAAAAATCTCAAAGCGGCCGGCATTCAAGCTTGCACCGGCGGCATTTTGGGTATGGGAGAAAGCTGGGAGGATCGGATTGATTTGGCGTTGGCTCTGCGGGAACTGGAAGTGGAATCCGTGCCCCTGAATCTACTCAATCCCCGCCCCGGTACTCCTTTGGGGGAACAACAAAAGTTAAATCCCTACGATGCCCTCAAGGCGATCGCCATTTTCCGGTTTATTTTGCCCCAACAAATTATTCGCTATGCTGGGGGCCGGGAAGCGGTGATGGGAGAATTACAGGATTTAGGGCTAAAAGCGGGCATTAACGCTATGCTAGTGGGCCATTATTTAACTACCCTGGGCCAGCCTCCCGAACAGGATCAAAAATTATTGGCATCCCTTGGCCTCGAAGGGGGAGAGGCCCCTATCCCCGGTGAATACCAATCCTGAATCTGACCTGGACCTTGTGACGGAGGAGATTGAACTCCCCAAGCCTTCCCTGCTGGCAGAAGTCCTGTTGGCGATCGCCGGACTGCTGTTGACTGTTTTTTGTACGTTCGTGCAAGTATTTGCCACCAATCCCCCTTGGCAATGGTGGGAGGATGGCATTTATTCCAATCCCCTGGGCACAACCTACCAGGTGGGGGCCGTATTGCTCACTGCCTGTTTGGGAGGGGCTAGGGCCGGGGCGATCGCCCAGTTAGGTTACATTATGCTGGGCCTAGCTTGGTTGCCAATTTTTGCCCATGGCGGCGGCTGGGACTACTGGCAACAGCCCACCTTTGGCTACCTATTAGGTTTCATTCCGGGAGCTTGGGTCTGTGGTTGGTTAGCCTACCGTTCCCAAACCAAAATTGAAACCCTGGCCCTAGGTTGCCTAGCCGGTTTGGGAGTCATCCACGGTGCGGGTATAGTTTATCTAGGCATGATGGCTGTGTTGAAACTGGGTAATCCCCCCATTCTGCCCCTGGCAGACCTGCCCCAAGCTTTGCTGACTTTTTCCCTCATGGCATTGCCCGGCCAGATTATTCTGGTCTGTCTGACTGCTGTGCTGGCCTACTTTTTGCGGAGAATCCTGTTTTATTGATGGCCCGGTCTTTTTCCCTCGCTAAAAACCCCCTCTTCTGGCAAGTGGCGATCGCCGGCATTATCCTGGATCAGCTCAGTAAACTTTGGGTGAGTCAGGCCATGGACCCCGTGGGCACCACTTGGCCGTTGTGGTCTGGAGTGTTCCATTTCACCTATGTGCTCAATACCGGGGCAGCGTTCAGTGCTTTTCGAGGCGGGGCTGGCTGGTTAAAATGGCTTTCCCTCGCAGTAAGCGTCGGCCTAATTATCTTTGCCGGCAAAGTTCCCCTCCGCAAGTTAGAACAGTTGGGTTACGGTTGCATTCTGGCGGGGGCGGTGGGCAATGGCATTGACCGTTTTTTATTCGGTCATGTAATCGACTTTTTGGATTTTCGCCTGATTAATTTCCCCATTTTCAACCTGGCCGATGTTTCCATTAACATTGGCATTGCCGCCCTACTCTGGGCCAGTTTTTTCCCAGTTTCCTCCCGCAAAGTAGATTAAAATTTAAAGGCGATCATAAAGCGGAGTGAAGTTAAAGAGCGAAGTTTGAACGTGTTGCTCATCCAAAAATTACTAACTGTGCTCCTAGTTTATCCACGTTCATTATTTGTTATTGTCTTGTGCCTAGTAGTTCGTAACCAATTAAGATAGATGGATTTAATGATTCGAATTGCCACTTGGGTACTCGTTCTTTATTTGTTTTATATATTTCCATAAGCTCATCTAAATCCGAAGGTTGTTCAATTCCTAAAATACACTTCATTTTGTCAAAGTAGCATTTTGAAGAAGCCCTAGCAAAAATCTCAAATGCGCTATGGAAGTTACCAACATATAATAATGTGTGTGGAAACCATCGACGATAAAAATCCGCTTGTTGAATTTCAGTTCTCATAAATAGTATGAAATCAGCTTGCATTAGATACCTAAATTCAATCCCTGAATGCTCACTTCTTTGCTTAAGTAAATCAGCATGCAAAGATACTCGATTTAGTTTGAGCCTATTATTTCTGCGGTCCAATGATTGCAAATACGCCCGAAAAACTTTGTAATCGACCATCGCATCCCTGCCATAATCTGATTTGCCTGCCACATAATACTGCTCCTTTAATAAAGAGTTTAACTCGAAAAATCTTTCGTATTTAGCCAGAATGGCAACAAAATAAAGGAATAGCTCATGAATTATGAATTTGAAATTATCAAAATCGTAATCACTCCAACTATTAATATTTTGAGGCCGATTCATATATGGAATTAAAGACTCAAAGAATCGATGAATTTTTAAAATATTGTTTTCGGTTGGTGCGTATTGAGCAAGCGTAATAAACAAGGTTATCACTTCATTTTTGTAGGGAAGAAATTTATCTATGCTATCAATAACTTGATCATCAAATTCACCATTTTTCTCTGTAATCCTAAATTTTTCAAGATTACTTACAAATGTCGATAAATATTCTTCGAGCGCACCAGAAGCATAGGGTTTATTTTCTTTAACAGCAGATATAACTCTTTTATAAGCTACTGTTGTTCCTAGCGTTATTCCATCTGACTCATCTAAAAACGACGGACGCTTCCCTATTTCAGGCCTTTTGTATAGCGGCTTGTCATATATCCAGCGTAATAATTTTTCAAAATTGTCACTGTAGTTATCAGCTTCACTTAGATCAATGTATATACGTGACTTGTAGTATGTAGGCAAGTAAGCTTTTCCTGTCTCATCTTTTTTGGAAATTATTGCTACAAACTTATCTTGCCCCTGGTTTTCGTAAACTTCACGCGAAATAATTTGTGTTTCCGTACCAACTCCCCCAGATCGACCATCTGCCTTGGATGCGTAAACCTCATCGCAAATAATTGCTACCTTTGATATTTCAGGATCTGTAACCATTTTTTCCATAAAAGCTACTGAATCATGACCTTCTTTTAAATCCCATTTATCGAGAATCACATGAACGCCAGATTCGGCTAGATCGTTGGCTAAATTGAGCACCCACTCTTCATGAGTAGAATTTGACCAACTATAAGATATAAATAATTTTGGATTTTCCATTTACTGCAAATTCCTTAAATCAGCATCACCAAGGATTATACCGAAGTTTTTTTGCATTGTTTTCATGGATTGCGCTCGCAAGAGGTCGTCGCACATCGTTCCCAAATGAAATGAGGATAAAAAATATCCACATAACTTTCCCAACAGTGATCGGCAATGCTATGACTTATCAGCTTCAAGTGGGTTCAAATCCTGTGGATGAATAATTGTAATGCCTGATATACCAATAAAATCCCTTGGATTGAAGGTCAAAATATGTGTAATTTCATTTGCAAGCATAATCGCATAACGACATTGGTATCAAGCAAATATCGCGTCATTATTCGTAAATACTGTCGCGATTAAAGGCTTCGTCGGTTAAACTTGGGCTACCTTTAGCGAGTTGCGAAACCCATTCACGAAATTCTCTAGCCCTGTCGGATGGCGTTGCTTTTTGCCAAAATGGAAGAGACGATGCAACTTGTTTAGACTGAAACTCAATGAAAGCCATGAAATCAGCAATTTTTTCAACTTGCTCATCATTCAGTTCGTCTAATTTTTCTTTTAGATTTTCTCTCAGCATAGGTAGATTTTGAGAAAATAGATACTTTCCATCGTAACTGATAGGCTCTTAGCTCTTAAAACTTAAAGCTAGTCCTCAAAGCAGCTACCCAGAGGGGATCTCGGCCATTGGCGGGATTAATGCCAATCCAAAAGGCTGGGGTGAGGGAAATATTATCGTTGAATTGGTAGAGATAAAAAGTTTCCACAAACCAAGGAGCATCGGTGGTGGCAGGGGTAATATCAGGCACATTATTGTTATTGCTGATAAAGGAAGCGTAGGGGGGCTGACCCACCGATACCACGCCCACATTACCTTCCTTACCCAAATCGGGAAAAGCTAAGCTAACTTTCCAGTTCCAGATATCTGCTGTGTCCCTCTGGCGATCGCCACTTTTGGCCGTCGCATCACTGTACATACCCCAACCTTCCAAACTAAACCAGTCGGCCAACTGCCAAGTCCAAATAACGGCATAATGATTGGTGCTACTGGCGGCGTCATCAAACGGATTATCAGTGTTGGCCAAGCCGGTGTAACCCAAAGCGGAAAAACTATCGTATTGCCCCTGGGGAATGTAGTTATGGAGGTAAGAAAAAGCCACTCCAGTGTTGGCGGCGGGGACATAATTCAACTGGGCCCCTACCCCAAACTGACCGTTAAATAGTCCTTCACTTTGATTGGGGGAAAAACCCTTACCGGCGGAATAAAAACCGCCCAAACTCAGGTCATCGGTGAAACTGTAGGAAAATCCCGCTCCAGGGCCGGAATTGTCGTTGGGTAAATAAATGGGGGCGATCGCCCCGAAGAAAGACACTGCTCCATCGGTAAAGGAATTGGTGTAGGGAGCGAGGGGGTCCATGATGTCGTCCATGGTGATGCGATTACCGGCTAGCCAGATGCGGGCCCGATCGCCGACCGGGAAACTGTACTGCATTTTATTGATGTTGACATTGCCCTGTTCTTCCGTGGCGGCAAAGTTAAAATCAGTCAAATTACTGCCCCCCCGAGCCAGGAAAAAGTTGGCTGATTGTAGACGAATTAGGAGATTATCTTCCCCAGAAAAACTAGTATTAAAATTAATCCGTTGACGGAAATTGACCGTAACTTGCCCATTTTGCACAGGTTGATCCGGTGGGCCATCGGCCTGTTCACTACCGCCAACGCCAGATAAAACCCAAATGGAATCTCCCGTTAACTTAGTGGTGACGGAAAACTGGCGGTCTTCGAGGTAAGCAATGCGAGTTTCTAGGTTACCAATGCGGGTGTTATAGGCCTGTAATTCCTGTTCAAATTGTTGAGCCAAAAGCTTGAGTTTATCAATGTCTTCCCGCAAGACTGCCACATTCTCTTGGATTAAACGCTCCATCACATTCATGCAAGCATTTAAGCCTGCGGCAAACTCCCAACGACTCAATGCCCTATCGCCTCGGAAGGTTTGGTCGGGATAACCGACAATACAGCCATAGCGTTCCACCAAACTTTTTAACGCTTCATAGGCCCAGGCAGTGGGCTGCACATCCCGCAACTGATCAACACTGGTTACTTGCCCTATGGTAGCTTGCAAGCTACTAACGGAGGTTTGGGCATTGTCGTTGACAGAGAAAGTACTTCCCAAGCGCCGCCGTTGGGGGAAATTACTCTGGGTAGACGGATTATCCAAGGATTGGGCTAGGATGGGCTCCGCATTTCCTCCCCCCAAAATGGCCGTGGCTAATATGGTAATCCCCAGGGAAGATAGGCAAGCAAACTGTTTAGTGAAGTTCATTTTTTAAGTGATTTAGTTAGCGAAAAAGTCAGACGCCATATGCAAATAAAAAATAGATGGTGGGGAGATTGATCAGTTACAGATTAACTAACAAAGGGGTTAGCAAACTGACTTGATTGCTGGAGAAACTTATCAACTGCCTGGAGAAACCAAACTAAGCCGTCGCTGCTTTAGCTTTTTTCTTGGCCCGGCCAATGGGGTCCATGTAATTTTCTAGCCATTTGAAGATGAAGGAAGAAATGGTGGTGAGGAGTAAGTACACCAGGGCGACGGCAATGTACACTTCAAATGCTCGATAGGTGGTGGCCACAATTAACTGCCCTTCCCGGAATAGTTCCTGGAAGCCAATCACGGCGGTTAAACTGGTGTCTTTAATTAGGGTGATAAATTCGTTACCCAGGGGCGGCAAAATACGGCGAAAAGCTTGGGGAAAAATTACTTCCTTCATAGTCTGCCAAGGTGACATACCAAGGGATTCACAGGCCTCCCACTGGCCTTGGTCAATGGATTGGATACCACCTCGAATAATTTCTGCTAGATAAGCGGCCACATTCAAACTGAGGGCAATAATGGCCGCCGGGAACCGGTCAATGGTGATGCCCAAGCCAATTTCCTTGAACAGCGCCGGCAAACCGAAGTAGATGATGAATAGTTGCACCAACATGGGAGTACCGCGGAAAAACTCCACGTAGATGCGAAATATCAGTTGTAGAGGCTTAATATCGGAAATCAAGGCGATCGCCACTCCGGTGCCACCGATTAAACCAAAGAAAACGGAAAAGGCGGTGAGGAGAACGGTGAGTATGGAACCTTTAAAGAGATTGCGGAACAGGGTGATGAGAAAGTTATCGTTGGGGTTAGCTTGACTGCGTTCGGTCAGGCTCTGGGCCGTGCCCACTTTACCCACCAGGGAAGGGGCTACTAGGGGGAGAAAGGGGGGATTTTTTTCGCCAAACCATTTTTCATAGATGGCGTTATAGGTGCCATTTTCAATAATTTGGAATAAACCTTGGTTGAGCACTTCCCTAGTTTGATTAATTTCCCCAGGAGGAGCCAGGGGCATGGCAATGCCGTAATAATCTTCACTGCCAACATCGGCACTAATTTTGACGTTTCTCAAACCTGCGTCTTTGATGGCGTAGAGCAATACTGGGCGGTCATTGATCACTGCATCGGCGTTCCCGTTGACCAATTCCTGGAGAGCAGAGGTAATGGAATCAAAGTTGGTAACTTTAGCCCCAGGTACGTTAGTCGCTACCATCGCCCCAGTGGTACCGATCGCCACCGCTAATCTTTTCCCCTCCAAATCCTTCAGGTTTTTGATGGTGTCGTTGCCATCCTGCACGGCGATCGCCAGCACCGATTTGAAATAGGGACTGGAAAAGGAGACCGACTGGGCCCGTTCTGGGGTAATGGTAATGGCACTAATGGCCGCCCCCACCGTATTGGATTGCAAGGCGGGGATAATGCCGTCGAAGGGATAGCCTTGAATATCAACGGTGACCTGGGCCGCCTCCCCGATCGCCTGAATCAAATCCACATCAAAACCGGTTAATTGCCCCGTGGCTTCATCGGTCATTTCAAAAGGAGGAAAGGTGGGTTCCGTGGCCACAATGATGGTTTGGCGGGAAACCTGGGAAAACGCCGGTAATAACGGTATGGCGATCGCCAACAGTACTCCCAAGGCCAGCAACAGATAATAACGCCAGGTTTTGCCCCAATGGCCCAGTTTAACCATGCCCTTCACTCCTCATCGTTGGCAGTAGTTCCTTGGCATTGTCCCCCAAGGGGGATTATTGCGGCGGAGACCATCAACAAACTTAATAAACTTTTCATAATCTTGGTCAGTATTCTCGCAAAAGCAGACTAAAACAGCATTGCAGAATACAGTTTTTCTAGGTTGGGCAGTGTGGGAAGGCAAATTGAGGCAATTTTAAGACAAAAACAAACCCCCACAGAGTCCTAAAACTCTCCGGGGGAAACGCATAATCTTGAGTCTATGAAGCCTGCAACGAAGGCGATCGGTACGATCAATTGGGTCTAATCAAAGGATTAATCACCGTTGGTTAATAGGCTTAAATCAGTCTAGTTAGCCGGTACGGGCTCTTGCCGCAGGGCTTGAAAATAGTTGTCCCAAAATTGTTTTTGGGCATCGATCATCATTGTGGCCGATTTTTCCTGGGCTTCCAGGTAGCTTTTGACCATTTCCTCTTGTAATTTCAAACTGGTTTCAAAGGTATCGGTCAATTTAATTTCAGCGGTGCCTTTGGGCAGGCTTTCCATCCAAGTGCTAAAAAATTTCTTTTGCCAGTCCAGTAACTGGGTTTGGTATTCTTCAAAAAACTGGGTGTTCATAGGGCTAAAACCGCTAATATCCCTAAACGTTCAAGGGTTTAAGGGGAAGCAGGGCGGTGCAGACCACTTCCAATGAATATCGGTATCGCACGTCTCCATTATAGTGATTGGCCTTGGCCTCCCCAGGGAAAAGTCCGGGGGAATATCACCAAAGTCTGACATCTTTTGCCCCCTTCTTTTCACTAGTCAACCCTAAAAGCTGAGCTTAGAATCAGAAGCGGCGATCGCCAATGGTTATCATGGACAATTTGTTCACTACGGTGATTAGAAATTGATGGCAAAGGGCAGATTAGTTTTCTGTCACTGTGTCAACTGTCCCTAACAATGCCCGATGGGGTAGGTGTAGAGTCTTGGCAGAGACCTTACACTACTCTAAAGTTAGCATCGCTGTTGTGAGCCTGGATTGCCGGAGTAACTAATGGTGGTTATAGAGGGCGATCGGGCTTCTGTACTTTGAGCTAGCGTCGGCTAGCCTGGGTGATGTCACCCCGACTTTTTCATCAGGAACAATCAATGATTGATCAATCTACCCTAAACACTTCCCCTCAACCCACTATCACAATTGAAGATGACCGCACCGGCATGAGTGTGGCCACTTTGAAGCGGGCCTTTTTGGATAACCTTTTTTATCTACAGGGGATTGATCGTTCCCAGGCAACCCTCTACGACTACTATGTTGCCCTGGCCTATACCATCCGCGATCGCCTATTACATCGTTTCATAAAGACTGTCGCCACCTATAAACAGGAAAAAGTGAAGGTGGTCTGTTACCTGTCGGCGGAATTCCTGATGGGACGGCACTTGGGCAATAACCTGATCAACCTGGGGTTGTACGACAAAATCGACCAGGTAATGAAAGAATTTGACCTGGACTTAAACGAAATTATTGAGCAGGAACCAGACCCCGGCTTGGGCAATGGCGGCTTAGGCCGTCTAGCGGCCTGTTTCCTCGATTCCCTTGCTTCCCTAGAAGTGCCGGCGATCGGCTACGGCATCCGCTACGAGTTTGGCATTTTTCACCAGCGTATTCAGGACGGTTGGCAGGTGGAAGTGCCCGACAACTGGTTACGGTTTGGTAATCCTTGGGAAATTCCCCGGGCTGATGAGTCGGTGGAAGTAAAGCTAGGGGGCCACACGGAGATCATCCATAACGAAAAAAATCAACCCAAGGTGGTCTGGATTCCCGAAAGGACTATTCTGGCCATTCCCTACGACACTCCGGTACCTGGTTATCAAACCAATACGGTCAATCCCCTCCGACTCTGGAAGGCAGAAGCTAGTGAAGAATTTAACTTTGAAGCTTTCAATTCTGGTCTGTACGACCGGGCAGTAGCGGAAAAGATGGATGCGGAAACCATTTCCAAGGTTCTTTATCCCAACGACAATACCCCCGCTGGCCGAGAATTGCGCCTAGCCCAACAATATTTCTTTGTTTCTGCTTCCCTGCAGGATCTAATTCGGATTCATCTCCGCACCCACGCTAATCTCGATACTTTCTACGAACTCACCGCCATTCAGTTGAACGATACCCACCCCGCCGTGGCGATCGCCGAATTGATGCGCCTGTTTGTGGACCGTTATGACTACGACTGGGATAAGGCCTGGGACATCACCCAAAAAACCTTTGCCTACACCAATCACACCCTCATGCCGGAAGCCCTAGAGCGCTGGTCAGTGGATTTGTTTGCCAAACTATTGCCCCGTCATTTGGAAATTATTTACGAGATTAACCACCGCTTCCTAACGGGGTTGCAAACCTGGTTCCCCAACGACGAAGCTCTGGTGGAAAGCCTTTCTTTGATTGAAGAAAACCATGGCAAAAAAATTCGCATGGCCAACCTGGCCTGTGTGGGTAGCCACGCCATCAATGGAGTAGCCGCCCTCCACACCGAACTGCTGAAAAAAGATACCCTGCGGGACTTTGCCAAGCTCTGGCCCCAGAAGTTCTTTAACAAAACCAATGGCGTTACCCCCCGCCGCTGGATTTTGCTCAGTAATCCCGAACTATCTGCGTTGGTAACAGAAAAAATTGGCGATGGTTGGCTGAAGAACCTGGATGAAATGCGACAAATTGAAAAATTTGTTGACGATCCGGAATTTTGTCGTCGCTGGCGAGAAATTAAGCAAAATAACAAGCGTAACTTAGCGGCCTATCTGCTCAAGTATCGCAATGTTCAGATTGACGTTAACTCCCTGTTTGATGTGCAGGTAAAACGGATTCATGAATATAAGCGCCAACACCTAGCGGCCCTAGAAATTATTCACCTATATAACCGCATCAAACAAAATCCCCATACGGAAATTGTGCCCCGTACCTTCATTTTTGGGGGTAAGGCCGCTCCGGGTTATTTCATGGCCAAATTAATTATCAAATTGATCAATGCTGTGGGGGAAGTGGTCAACAACGATCCCGATGTGCGGGGAAGGCTCAAAGTTGTCTTTGTCTCTAACTTCAACGTTTCCTTGGGGCAAAGGATTTATCCCGCCGCCGACTTGTCGGAGCAAATTTCCACCGCAGGCAAGGAAGCCTCCGGTACAGGAAACATGAAATTCGCCATGAACGGTGCCCTCACCATTGGAACCCTAGATGGGGCTAATATCGAAATTCGGGAAGAGGCAGGGCCAGAAAACTTTTTCCTCTTTGGCCTTACCGCTGAACAGGTATATGCCATGAAAGAAAACGGTTACCATCCCCACACCTACTATGACAATAACTTTGATCTAAAGGCTGTGATTGACCGCATTGCCCACGGCTACTTCTCCCCCGGTAACCCGAATTTGTTCCATCCCATTGTGGAGTCCCTTCTGCACCACGATCCCTATATGCTACTGGCGGACTACCAAGCCTATGTGGACTGTCAGGATGAGGTCAGCAAAGCCTACGCCGACCAAGACCGGTGGACAAAAATGTCCATTCTCAACTCGGCCCGCATGGGTAAATTCTCCTCCGATCGCACCATTCGGGAATACTGCAAGGAAATTTGGGATGTGCCCCCGGTGAAAATTTCCCTGGATGAATACCATCCCGAATACGCCGATTTATAGTCCCAGATCGGGTTTGACTGCCCCCTGATTCTAAAGTTGGGGGGATATCTACCTCAAAATTTGCCACTAATATGGAACTCTGGTGGATTGGGGGATTGAGTCGGCTCTAGGAACAGAAAATCCCAAATCTGGTTAACACTTTTTGCCTAGGATGTCACTAGGATTGTATCGGCCATCATTTACCCCTGCGGAAAAATGGGGGGACAATGGTGGCTTAACTGTCAGCGGAGAAACTAAGTTCATGCTCTGGCCCTATAAGACCCCAGGAATTACAGATGGTCTGTTTGAACGATTACCGGGCATTCCCCTCAGCAAAAGGGAGGTACGCCTGCTGATTATTTCCGCTTTGCAATTGAAGGAGGAATCCATCATTTGGGATATTGGGGCTGGCACTGGCACCATTCCGGTGGAACTAGCCCTACTGTGTCCCCGCAGTCGTATTGTGGCGGTGGAAAGGGATGAGGAGGTGGCGGGTTTAATTCGCCGTAACTGCGAACGGTTTGGGGTAACTAATGTGACTGTCCATGAGGGCAGTGCTCCGGATTGCTTACCGCAGTTAATTGCCCACCCCACCCATATTTGTATTGAGGGAGGGCGTCCCATTAAGCAAATTTTGCAGGAAACCTGGGCCCATTTAGCTCCCGGAGGTCGTTTAGTGGCAACAGCGAATAATTTGGAAAGTCTCTATGGCATTTCTGAAACCCTGTCGGAACTCCAGGTCCGCAACGTGGAGGTGGTGCAAGCGGGGGTAAATCGTCTAGAAAAACGGGGTTTACAACAGATTTTTGCAGCGGTGGACCCTACTTTTATTTTGGCGGGAGAAAAGTTGTCTTAGTCGGGGAAATGCAAGGGAAGGCCTAGGGGTTTGCTTCTGTTCTAAAATAAAAACTAAGAAAAGGTTAACAAAGAGTAACTTTTTAGTACGAAGTTGACAATTTTCCTTATTTTTGGTCTTTTTTAACTTTACCATGCCCACCCAGCGAATTATTAGTGCAGTCATCGGTATTGCCTTGGCGTTTTCCCTACTAATTTTGGGGGGCTGGTACTTTAGCGCGGCGATCGCCTTAGTAATTTATTTAGGCCTACGGGAATATTTTCAAATGGTGCGGGCCAAGGGCATTGCCCCAGCGGCCAAGACCACCATGGTGCTGTCATTAATGTTGCTGCTGTCGGCCACGGTTACCCCCCATTTAACTGATGCATTTTTTCCTTTAACCGGGGCATTAATTTGCTTTTATCTGCTGTTTCAACCCAAAATGGCCACCATTGCCGACATTTCCACTTCGTTACTGGGCCTGTTTTATGGCGGCTATTTGCCCAGCTATTGGGTGCGACTGCGGTTGGGGGATGGAGCCGTTAACCCCATGGGTTTGCACTTGCCCCTGAATGGTTTTTGGCCGGAGTCCTGGGCCCATCCGGAAAATTTTCCCACGGGCTTACTGGTCACTATCCTTGCCTTTGCTTGCATCTGGGCGGCGGACATTGGCGCTTACATTATGGGGAAATGGTTAGGACGTACCCGTCTGTCGGACATTAGCCCGAAAAAAACCGTGGAAGGTTCCCTCTGGGGAGTAGGAGGCAGTTTGCTGGTGGGGGTATTGGGAGCTTGGTATTTGCAATGGCCCTACTGGGAAATTACCGGCGCTTTACTGGGCCTATTAATTGGCATAGTTAGCCTGCTGGGGGACTTGACGGAATCAATGATGAAACGGGATGCGGGAGTTAAGGATTCTGGGCAATTAATTCCTGGCCACGGAGGAATTTTAGACCGCACCGACAGCTACGTTTTTACCGCTCCCCTGGTCTATTACTTTGTCGTTTTACTGTTGCCTGTGTTGAATAATTTGTGACCGGAAACTCTTCTGACTGAGGGGCAAATCAGTTTGCAAAAATTCCCACTCCCTAATCTGGAATACGCTCTTTTATGCTCAAACAAAAACAAGGATAAAACTGAACTTTTAGTTAGGAACCTGAATACTAGACATCAAAGACTGAGCGCCTTGCTCATCGATGGTCTTCCAGTCAGAATTTGCGCCAAGACGATTTTTAACCTTGAAATTGGCAATCGGATTAATCACTTCCCAAGTCGTTCCAGTTTGGTGCAATGCGTTGTGGGAACCCTGACCTCCACCAGTCCAACTTTTTGCCCAATAAATTCCGTTCTGGTTTGCCCCTGATGAACAGTTGCCAGCATTGCCACCACCACTCAAGTTAAGGGTGTAAGTTGGTCCCCAGAAAAAGATACTACAGACAGCAGAATTTCCACCGGTGCTAAAGGTTCCACTAGCATTAGCTATTGGACCAATTATCTGGACATCAGTTGCGTCACAGCCAGATACCCCAGAGCAATCATGGACAATTTGGGAGTTACCACCAATATCCACATTTCCTGTGAGGAACAAAACCACTTTCTGACCGGGGGTGAATTGAAGATTAACTCCATTTCCAGATACGGACTTTCCTGAGGTTGAATTTATTGTGTAGTAATAAGTTTGGTTGGCAGAATTATAGTTTGAAGAACTTGTCGTGTCTGTGCCGGAACGGGGTAGAGTGAGATTGCCTGTAACCGTCGGCAAAGAAGCAGGTGTAACTCCGGCGGGAGCAGAAGTAGGTGGATCGGGCATCGGAATGGGACTGGCTCCCGGGGGATCCATTGAATTTGGTAGAGCAATCCGCTGAGAACCAGAAACATACTCGGTATAGCCAGAATTTTGACCATTGCCGGCGCTTGTAGTAAAGATTGGCTTGTCACATTCGTATATGACCTGAGCATTCACAGAACCGGGGTTGTTGACATTTTGCCCTGCTGTGATAGTTCCTTTAACCCATAAACCAGGCACAACTCCAGTAAATGGGGCACTGCCGTCCGTTATGGGGAAACTTGCAACCAAATTGGTTTTTGCTTGATTAGGACTATTATCCTCACCAGCTAGACCTCGAACGTGAACCACTCCTTTTTGTTGGCTGGCGTCAAATCGATAATCCACCATCTGAAATTTAGGAGCTTTGGCCCCATTACCTGACGGGTTAGGCAGGGCTTTGGGAGCAGACATAGTCTGATCATAAAAAGCTGTTATTTCAGTTGCCAAAGCAGCTTTTACTGCATCCACTGTCATATTTTTATAATTACAACTCGCTCCCTGAAGTTCTGCTGCCGCTTCGGTTAGAAATGCATCATTGGGAACAAAAGAGCCACTAGCTGTGCTTCCCCATTGGGAAAAGTGTTTCTTAGCTAAAACAGGATTCTTGAGAAGAAAGGCCTGAACCTGAGTTAATCCAGCTTCAGCCGCTTGGTCAGCAGTAGATTTAGCTGCTTGGGCTGTGACCTGATTTTGATCATTCATGCCCTTCATTACGATCGCCGCCGCGGCCACGGTAATAACCAACCCACCCATAATCACTAGGGGCAGGGCAAAACCAGCGGAATCTTTTTTCCTACAGGCGGTGAGAAAATTTAAGACAAAACGAGGTTTCATAATTACCCTTCTATCCCTACAAAGGTCAGTGTTCACTTAAAAGCAACCAGCAGGTGGAGGGACTTTGGCAGAGGCGTCAAACCTGGACTAACCATAGAAAACTATGTCCTTTGCGTGGCCCCAAACAAGCAGATTAGGCATACTGCCCATTGACCATTGTAGAGACCCAGGCCGTGGCCCTCTGTGATCTAGATCACAACTATTGGGTGACCCAGACCACTTCTATAGCCTGAAAAGGCAGGGCCAAAGGCGATCGCCAGGGGAAAGAAGGCTAAAAATTAGCTAATCAAATGGGGTTAGCTCAACCAGCCATTTTTGGTGCCAGGGATCGTTGGGGCAAAAACCTGGAGTCGTTCAAATTGCGCTTCCCGAATTTCGTACATTAGGCTGATTAAACTGTCGGCATGGGGAGAATCGAGGATTTTTTGTTTAATTTCCTCAAAGCCCTCATCCAAAATATTGTTAGCTTCAGCTAAATCATCGGTGGCTTGGAGTTGCCGTTCCAGTTCACCAAACTTATTTTTCAACATCTGTCCTTCGGCGTTATCTGGAAAAGAGGCCACCATCTCGGCGATCGCCACTTGCAATTGTTCCAGTTCTGCTTGCTCGGCCACAGGATTGGCCATTACCTGGGTCTGTTCCATGGTGAGCGGAGCCCCATCAAAGCTCAAACCATTGGGGACAGGAGCCTCGGTGGGGGGAATAAACAGGGTAAAAGCGGAAACAACAAAGCAACCAACACACATGGGACTAATTCTCCTAACACAATTTATGGAAATGGAACTATGGGTAGCAATTGGGCCTTGGTCATTCTCCCTGAACCGGGCATCAAAGCGCCCCATGGGGATCGGAAACCACCGCACCGTAAAAGTTGAAATTTGCCCCACCTTAACAAAAAAATAGCTCCGGCTTCTAGGGTGCCAGTTTTAGAACTGTTTCTCATAGCGGATGATGAACTGGCTGAAATTGTAATCGTAGGTAAAACGCATATATCCCTTATCTTCCACTTCATAGATCGCTTCGAGGAAAGGCACCACTCGGAAATCGGTGCTTTTAATCTTGTCGCTGATGGCGGTTTCCACATCGTAGACCAATCCCTGGAAAATCATCGGGATCGCTAACTGGGTAATGCCCACCTGTAATAACTGGCTAGAGTTTTTCCCCTGGAGTGCATCCACTAGGACAATGACCTGTTCTCCCAACAGGCGGACAATTTCCCCTTCGGTGCGGGGAGGACTGCTGGTCAAACTCAGGGCCGGATTACTGAAAATTTGCTCATTTTGCACCCCCTGGGCGGCCAGGATTTGTAGGCAACGGGAAAGGCGATCGAGCTGAAATTCGTCGAAACTACCCACCCCCGTCAGCGGCCGAAAAGTAACAGTAGGGTCACAAACAGCGCTGTAGCGGGGATTAATGTTGGGTAAAATCTGGCTCAAACTGCCGTCAATGGTCAGGCGCACATCAATCCGTTCAATTTGGTTCAGGCTGTCGTCGGGATATTCATTGGTTTCCTGGGAGCGCATGCGGGCCGACTGGGGCAAGTCTGACACAATAGTACGCATAGCAATGTTCAAGCTGGGATTAATTAACTCCTCGTTGGGAGAAAACGTAATCGTGTTGGGGGCCCGGCGATCGAGCAAAAAGCGGGTATCAAGAAAGCTGACCCGACCTCGGTCGAGGCTAATGGTGCCATCGGCCCTTAGATCATCGAAGTTGGTCAGGGGGCCATTAACCGTGAGCCCACCACCAAAGTTAAAAACGTAGAGGGGTTCCTGCTCGATATGCAGATTGTCCAGGGTGATACGCAGATTATTTAACTGGGGCTCCACCATTGGCGATCGCCTCGTCCCTTTGAACCAACCTAATCTAGTACGTAGTTCCGCAATGCGACTGGGCTGATTCTCCAAACTGCGATCGGGCACAAAAAATCGGCCGTTGGCCAGGGCCACATCCCCCGTCAAACTGGGGGCCAGGGCAGAACCCTGGACGGTGACAAACCCCGCCAAATTACCTTGGTAGAGATTGGGAATGGTGATATTAGTGGGTTTAATGCTCACCTGAAGCGGATTTTCCAAATCTGGCTGGGGCTCAAACAGGGGTAAAATTCCCGCCACCTCAATGCGGCTTTGATCCAGTTGTCCTGTTAATTGCTCAATGGCGATCGTGGTGTTGTTAAACAGAATTTCCCCATCCACCTGCACCGGGGTTGGTAGGGCAGCACTCCTAATCTGGGCTCCGTTGAGACTGACTTTCCCCAAAGCCCTGAGGTCAGAAATGCCAATGCCATTCCTTTGGTCAATTTCCCCTTCCACTTTCAGATCTGCGGATCCTTCCCCACCAAGCCAGACCAATTGCTCTTGACTGACCACGTCCAATAACTCCAAGGAATTGGGGGGAATTTTGAATTCAGCCCTAAAGGTATTTGGCCCTTCCGCAGTTTTAGCTTCCTGGGGATTCCAATAAAGAGGCACATCGGCCCTTAGGTAGAGGGGAGAAGCTTCCGAAGTGACCAATTGCAATAAATTGTTTTGGTAATCAAATCTGCCCCCCACCTCTTCCGGCACCGGCCTGGCGTTGAGGGTTATCTGGTCAAACTCAAACTGCCCTGATAGGTTAGGGCCAGCGGCGGTTCGGGCAAAGCTTCCTTGGGCATTAAGGCGAGCCCCAAAGGCAGAGGGCATTTCCACAAAGGAGTCTAGATTATTCAGATTAAAATCCTTAATCGACCATTGCAATTGACTTTTTTCTAGGGAGAAAATTCCTTCGGCCCCCAAGCGAGATTCTTCAATCTGCACAAAGGAAGGTAGTAAGGCCAGACGGCCATCGGCAAATTTGGCTTCAAGTTGAAACTGTTCGATGGGCAGAAAACGGGTTTCATTCATCACTAGCCCAATGGGGGGCACGATGTTGGGGAAGGGCCCCTGGGGATACCAACTCCAATTTTTGCCCTGTACTTTGAGAGCAAGGGCCGGATCTCGCAGGGTGCCATTCAGATTAAGGACTGCATCGAAATTACCCTGAACATTTAACTGGGTCGGTACGCCCCCCCGTTCGTACTGCTGGGCGAGGGCGATAATGCGTTGGTCAATGACGTAGAGGAGATTGAGTTGATTTTCCAGTGCCCCATCGGGGTTGCCCAAACTAAGAGGGCCTATGGTATCTGCCAATTCCTGAGGGGGAGGTTCCAAACCGGTGAGCCGCAGTAGGGATCCCACATCGGAAATGTTGGCCGCCGCTAGCAAGGGGGCAATATCACCATCTTTGACGTTTACCCTAGCTTCGATGGCTTCGGTTCTGAAGTTCAGTGACCCCTGGGCTTGGTATTGGCCAAGAGCGGTTTTAAGCTGGCCTTGTTTGAGTTGGAGGGTTTGATTTTGGTAAGCCAGGGCCGCAGTTACTTCACCGATCGCCGTGGTACCGAGGGTAACGCCATCAATGGCTAAATTGCCTTGGCCATGGCCGTTGCGGAGGTTAACCACTAGGTCGGCGTTAAAGTTGCCATCCAGTTGTCCGGCAATTTGATAACGTATGCCCGGGTGGATATCCAGAAGGGCGAGGGGAAAATTCCCTACTTCCATGGCTAGGCGATCGCCGTTGAGTTTACCCTGAGCGAGGATGGGTTGCTGCCGGCCATAGGCTTGGCGCAGATTAAAGCTGGTGGGGAGATAGGGAAATAGACAATTACCCCGGCAGGGTTTGAGGTTCACCGCTAGGTGATCATTTTCCCCCTGGAGATCAATCAAAACATTTTGGTTTAACTGCACCGAGAAGGGGCCCTGCAATTGGGGTTCAAAGCCAAAACCATTAACGGCTAAATTGTTGACCGCCAAATTACCAGCCAGTTTTAAATCCCCAAGCCCTGTGACATTGCGTCCTGTTAATTGGCCAGTAAATTGACTACTACCCTCCAGGGCCAAAGCTTGGGGACGAAATTCCGGTGCTAAGGGTAGTTGAGTTAACAGGGCATTAACGGGCAGTTGGGCAAAACTCAGGCCATTGCGGACATTGAGATTGACATTGGTTAATGCGGGTCGTTGATTAAAACTGCCCACACTTATCTTGCCCTGGGCAGAAAAGGTTTGCTCCCCACTGCGGAACAACGCCTGTTGTACTGTGACGAGAATGGACCCCAAGTTTCCATCATTGGTAAATACATTGCCCAAGTTGCCCGCCAGCTTAACTTCTCCCTCCACTGGGGCAAGGGATACTCCATCGGTGCCGCCGTACTGAGCCAGAACGGGATTGAGGTTAATATCCTTGGCGGTGAGCCGACTTTGCCAAGCTAAATTTTTCAGAGCACTGACACTGGTTACAGTCCCCCCGGCAACTTCCAAATCCACATTGGCGATCGCCGCTACTCGACTCAGATCCGGTTCTTGTTGCCACAGATCCGCCAAGTTTGCTCCCAGGGAAATTCGGCCCTTTTCCACCTGGGCCGGGAAGGGAATTTCTGGAGCTAGGGCATTGAGGGGAATGGCCCCCACATTGGCGATCGCCGCCAGGTTGCCATTGAGCAAAGAACCGTTCACCGCTACGGGGCCATTGGCAACGGTGAGGTTTAACTGCCCTTGGCCTTGGAGACGGTTGGGGTCAAAACTGCGTAAAGCTTTCCAGGTGTTGATGTCCCCCACAAAAGCCTGGGCTTGGATTTCTCCGTTGTTCAATCTGGCCGCCACCGGCAACTGTGGCAAAAAGGTATTGAGGGAAATGGCTCCGAGATTAGCATTGGTTTGCACTGTGCCCCCCGTCAGTTGGGCATTGGCTGTAACTCGGCGATCGTCCACTAGGGCGGTGAATTGGGTGCGGCCCTCTATTTGTCCCAGGGGCAATTGACCAGCCAGCAAAGGAGCTAACGGTAATTGGCTTCGGGCAGTGAGTTGGCTTAGGGCCACCGGAGCGGCTAAAGCAGGCAAGTAATTATTAACGGCCACATTGCGGGCTTCTACCCCGGCCTGGATTTGACCCCCTTGGAGACTAGCATTAATGGTGGCGGTTTCTTCATTACTAGTTAATTGAAGCTCAGCATTGCCCTGCCAACGGTTGGGGGTAAAAGTAAAAATTTCCCCACTCACATTGCCTTGACCCCGGTTGAGGGTGAGGGGTTGGGCCGCCAGTTGGGGTAAACAAAAATTGCTCTTTTCCAAGCCACAGATGGTTTGCAGAAAAGGTTGCAGGGGAAACTGGGTCGTGTTCCAGCGGGCTTGCCAACGATCCTGGGCAAAATTGGCTTGGCCCTGCACGTTGAAAGAGCCTTCGTTGGTGCTTATCTGTGCTCCAGTTAGGGTTAATTGGGGTCCTACTAAATTTGCTTGTCCCCTGGTGCTTAAGTTAAGACGGCCCTGGCGATCGCCGTTGGTGGTTTGCCATTGCACATTGAACCGGGGATTGCCCAACGTGCCCCCCGCCTGGCCCGAAAAACCCAGGTTACCAATTTCCACCTGTTGCAAATTCAGGTCATAGGTATTCAATAAAGCCATGGTGGCGATCGCCCCGGAGACTTGCCCCGCCACGGGAATGGTTTGCCACTGCCATTGGTCTGCTTCTGGAGTTAACAATTGGCGCAGTTTCCATGGGGACTGTACCCGGCCCTGAATTTCTCCTCCGCTGGTGGGGCGTAAACTCACATTGACTAAAGCAATTTGGTCTAGATCAGCCCGGAAATTGATCCCTAAACGATCCAAAGGAACCCGGTCCACGGTTACTGCAGCTACATTGGTTAACTGGCCCTGGAGTTGGGGGCTGGTGAGGGTTCCTTGCAATTTTCCCTGGGCTTGGACTTGTCCTGTGATGGGTAATGGTAGGGGCACCGCAATGGTGTCGAGGAAAGCGGCAGTGTCAATGGCCTTGGTGGTGAATTGGAGATCGTAGCCCGATCGCCAATCAATGGTGCCCTGGAGGGCAGCATTAAGGGGGCCAAGGTTGATCAAGCCCTGGTTAATCTGCAACTTTTGTCCGGTAAAACCTAGGTCTAAACCTACTTGCAAAGGAGCTTTAACCTTATCAATGCGGGCCTGCAGTTGCTTCAACTCGACATTGCCGAGAGTTTGTAAAGCGGACCACTGTTGCCAACTAGGTAAACTGCCCCGCACCTGGCCAGAAATTTCTCCGGTTTCCAAGGCCACTGGTAAAGGAGGTAATAGGCTGGCTAAAGCCGGTAAATCGAGGCGATTAATGGTGACATTGGTTTGACTTTCCCCCGTGTTGAGCACCGTTTGCCCCTGGGCCTGGAGGTCACTGCCCAGGGATTGGGCCCCTAGGTCATAGCTAACGGTTTGGCGATCTCCTTGGCGTCGATATTGATAACCCCCCTGCCCAGCCACGGTAATTTGTACTGGCTTTTGCAAACCTTGGGGTAACAGTTGCAATTGGGCATTTTGTAAATTAACTCCCACCGTTAAATCCAGAGGCAGGGAAAAGGGTTTGTCCCCCTCCGGTAACTTAATGGTGGTCCATTGCCCCGTGGGTTGTTGCTCCAGGTTCACCTGGGGATTAATGATGGTGGCACTAACTTCCACCGGTTGTCCCACCAGGAAAGGGAGGGGATTGACATCTATCTCAATGGCTTCAATGGCGATCGCCGTGGCATCATCAACGGTCCGGGGCAGGGAAGAAGCCCCAAGGCGCACCCCCAGTAAGCGAAAATCCTCCACCGGGCCAAGGTCCACCGGCCGACCCAACAATCTGGATAATTCCGACTCCAAAAACGGTGATGCTTCCCGGTAGGCCAGGTGTTGTCCCCCCAGATATAGGCCCGTACCAACCACCGTCAGTCCCCCTAGGGTGATCAAGGTGCTGGGTCTAGTTAGCCAACGTCTCAATTTGGCGATCGCCCCCGCACTGTGAGGGGAAGGATTATTGCTCATGGATACTTGGCAAAATCAACTCAGTTCACGACTAACTGACCATGGGGCCTAAATGGACTAGACCGCCACCAGGGAAGCTTAGTTTCTGTTTTAGCGAAGAAAGTGGTCTAGGGGGAAATTAGAACAAATTATTCAATCCAATCAGGGCTGACAATTTTGGGGGAGGAACGGCGGCCGTCTTAGACAAGTTTTTGCTCCATTTCTCCGTAATTAGCAGACTGGAACCAACTAAACTGACTCCGATATTTTAGGACACAAGCCCGGGTTAAGGTTGAACATCCACCACAGCAAGCCAGCTAAAAACGTCACAATTGCTCATGGAAATAACGTTGGTACAAAGGACAACTGGCACTACATTGATCACCACTAAGGGTCACCAGACCCATACTTTCCAAACGATAGGCAATGGGGGGATCTAATTGCACTGGATTTTCACTGTTCACCACCTGCTTCATGCTAGCGGCTAAGTCCGGTGCCCCGGTCAGTAAGCCCCACAGACGACGGAGATGATTGCTGTAAATGCCACTCTGGGTGACGGCGTTGGCTAAAATGGTTGGTAGGTCCACATTGGTTTTTTGTACCGCATCCAAGGCCAAACGAATCAGATACGGATGGCCCCCCACCAGTTTACCGAGGGTTAATAAATTTTCCTCTTCAATTTGATTGTCATCAAAACCATAGGCGGCTTTAAGTTGCAGAATTTGTTCTTTGGTAAAACCGGTCAATTTCCATTGGCGACCCACATTAAAAGGGGATTGGTTGGCATCTAGTTTGACGTAAGCTTCGGTGGAATTAGCAATAATTAAACGTAGCTTTTGCCATTGAGCCAGGTTATTACTTTCTTCATGCCAATAGCGCAACATGGGCAGGAAGTCTTGGGCAATAACGGGAAACTCAAACAAGCGGTCTAGGTTATCAATGGCCATTACTAACGCCCGGTCAGTTTGACTAAGTAAATAATCCTGTACGTAGGTTTTACAACTAACTAAACTGCCAAATAATTCTTCATCCCAATAGTCATCTAAATTGGGTTTGATGCCCAATTCTCGACTTAAGTTGGCACAGAACCAACGCAAAAATTTATCTAGGCTACTAAACATGGCGCTTTCCGCCGTTTGTAGGTTGAGATAAATATGGCGATCGCCCGTTGCTTCCACTTCCGCCAGCAAAAATTGTAGAAGGGAAGTTTTACCCATTTTTTCCGGGGCTTTAATGCGCAAGAGGGCTCCCCCCCTGGTCAGTTCCTCCAGGCATTGTTGTTCTGTGGGTAGCCGTAGAACATAGATAACGTTATCCCCCAGGGGACTGCCACGACCAACCGTCAGTGCGGGGGTAAGGCCATTAACGCCGACGGCAAACTGCTCACTCTGCCATTGGGGATATTTCACCTCCTTAAACCAGTCCCGCAACAATTGAAATTTACCCGGACCACGACTACTGGCATCTAATTCTGGACAACCCCCTGGTTTATCATTGGCAAAAACTCCATAAATTTGGGTCATTTGCTTTTTGTAGGTTTCATGGCTGGCGGCTTCGGCAATTTCCCACACTTCCAGGTCGGACTTACGCCAATGCTCATAGGCAAAGCGGGCCAAAAACACCTCTTTTAGCTTGCCTCGCAGATTGTAGTCGTGGGTAATGTCCAGTAAAAATTGGTTCCAACCAGTTGGTTTCATCGACAAATATGGTCTCGGTAATTAGAGGCTAAGCTTTAGCTCAACCTGTTTAATGGTAGCGCTGAAAACTGCTATGATACCACTGACTAATTAACAATATTTTAGTACAAAAGAGGAGTTAACCCCCATGGTTAAAAGTGCAAGGCAAGGGGCCGGCGGATTCTGGCGGGACTTTAAGGATTTCATCCTGCGGGGGAACGTAGTAGATCTGGCCGTAGCGGTAGTAATTGGTGGAGCTTTCACCAGTATTGTCAATGCTTTTGTGGCCTGGTTAATGGCAGTTTTGCTACAGCCAGTACTGGATCAAGCCGGTGTCAGTCAATTGCAGGATTTACCCTTGGGTTTGGGGGAATTAGTTATTGCTGTAATTAACTTTTTAATCATTGCTTTTGTAATCTTCCTCATCATTAAAGCCATCGAAAAAATGCAACGAAAAAAAGCAGTGGAGGAAGAAATTGTGGCCGAAGCACAACCGGATCCGGTGCTGGAAGCCCAAACTAATTTAACTGATTCCATCAATCGCTTAATTGCCACACTGGAAAATCAGCAATCTTCATCCCAATAGATAGTTAAAGATCATTTTAGTGATCACTTAACCAACCGATCGCCTGGCGGATCCACACTTCTGGATCTTCACTCTGGGCCACGTCTGGAACTTGACTGACCATGGCGATCGCCTGCTGGATTTCCGTTTGAGTGTAACCCAGGGCCAGCAGGGTCATTTCCAGGTCTTCCAATAGTGCCGTTTGGGGTATTGGCTGATTTACCCCCATGTCCCCCATCTGTAACTTGTGCCATTGGGATAACTTCGTTTTTAGTTCTAGGGCTAACCTTTCCGCTCCTTTTTTCCCGACCCCCGGCGTTTGGCACAATTGTTTGACATTGCCCGTTACCACCGCTTGCACTAAGCCTTCCAAGCCCAACGTTTCAATTAGGGCGATCGCCAACTGGGCCCCAATGCCGGTAACTCCCATTAATTGACCAAATAAATCCCGTTCCACCAGGCGGGCAAAACCAAAAAGAGCGATCTGGTCTTGGCGTACCAAGAGGTGGGTAAAAACCTGTTGGGGTTCCGGGGGGGGCGGAGTCCATTGTTGGGCTAAGGAATGGGGCACCTGCAACTCATAACCCACCCCATTAACGGACAAAATCAAAAACCAACGGTTCTGAATATTTTTTGTGACTGTAACAACCTGGCCCTGAAGAAATTGAATCATAACTATTTTCGTATCTAAATCAACTGGGCCGTAGCTTCAATGCCAATGGCGATCGCCGCACCGAGGAAAGTATTAATTCCATTAACCACTTCATTGGTGAGCCAGGGCCATTTATTTTGCAGAGTTGCACCAATTACACTCTCCAGGTTGGTGGCAATGAAAGCGGCCAAGGTGGAAAAAACTATTCCCCCGACGGAAATTAGACCTACGCCGTAACCTAAAACTGCCAGGGCTAAACCCGCCGCAAATCCCGCCAAGGTGCCTTCTACACTTACCGCTCCTTCCGTCCCCCTGGGCACTGGTTGCAGGGTGGTGATTAAAAAGGTGTTTTTGCCGTAGGCTTTACCCACTTCGCTGGCGGTGGTATCCGATAACTTAGTACTAAAACTAGCCACATAGCCCAATGCTAACCAGGGTTGCCATGGTTCCGGCCCAAAGGCGATCGCCAGGGCACAGAGGGCAGCGGTTAAAGCAGAACCCCAGACATTTTCCGGCCCCCGTTGCCCGGATCTTTTTTCAGCAATGCCCGCTGCTTCTTTTTCAGCTTGACCGATGCGAGTCACAGCGGAACCCACCAAAAAATAAGCCAAAACCACCAGGTATCCCCGCCAGCCCAGGGCCGCCCAGATAATTACCCCCAACACCCAGGCATGGCCGTAACCCCAAGGGGTTAAAAGTTTCTTCGGGGCGATCGTCGCCAAGGCTAGCAAAAAACTGTTGAGAATAACAGCACTAAGCCAGGGAAAAGCCAGACTTTGCTGCCAAATTTCGCTGAGCAGGGAATTGTCCATGGGAAAAATGCCAGAAGCATCGATGGTTGGTGGATCATTTGTTGATCATAGGATCGAGCTATGCCAACGATGATCGCCAGGAAAAGGGATTAAATTTTTCCAGGAGTCGGGCCCTAAGGCAGAATAAAGATTGAACTGTGCCAAAACAGTCTGAAGCAAAAGAGATTATCAGATTTTAGTCAAACACCATGAGTGCATTGAACCATCAAATCATTGTTGTTGGGGGAGGAGCAGCCGGCATCACCGTGGCGGCCCAATTATTAAAACAGCAACCCAAACTCGATCTGGCGATCGTGGAACCCTGCGATAAACACTATTACCAGCCCGCCTGGACCCTAGTGGGGGGCGGAGCCTTCGCCATGGGAGATACCATCAAACCGGAGCAGGATTGCATTCCCAGCGGTGCCAAATGGATCAAAGCCAGTGTGGCCAGTTTTGACCCGGAAAATAACTGCCTTACCCTCCAGGACGGCCGCAATCTCAGCTACGAATATCTGGTGGTTTGTCCCGGCATTCAAATCAATTGGCATCTAATTCCAGGGCTCCAGGAATCCCTCGGTAAAAATGGCGTCACCAGCAACTACGATCGCCGTTATGCCCCCTACACCTGGGAACTGTTGCAAAACTTTAAAGGCGGCAATGCCCTGTTCACTTTTCCGGCCACCCCGATCAAATGTGCCGGAGCGCCACAAAAAATCATGTATTTAGCGGACGAAACCTTCCGCAAAAATGGCGTGCGGGAGAAAACCAACATCACCTATGGCGTGGCAGTGGGAAAAATCTTTGGCATTCCCGGCTACTGTGAATCTTTGGAAAAGGTGGCGGCAAAGAAAAATATTGACGTACGCTATCACCATGATCTCAAAGCCATTAACCCCAACGCGAAAGAAGCCACTTTCACTGTCAATGGGGAAACGGAAGTGACTTTACCCTACGACATCATCCATGTGGCCCCCCCCATGTCCGCCCCGGATTTCATTAAAAACAGTCCCCTGGCCGCAGAGGCCGGTGGTTGGGTCGATGTGGACAAATTCACCCTGCAACATAATCGCTACGACAACGTATTTAGCTTGGGAGATGCCTCTTCCCTGCCCACTTCCCGGACAGCAGCGGCGGTGCGGAAACAAGCTCCTGTGGTCGCAACAAACCTTTTGGGTCTGTTAAACAGCAAAAAACCGTCTGCAGAATACGGTGGTTACACCTGTTGTCCCCTGGTCACCGGCTACGGCAAAACCATGATGGCGGAATTTGACTATGGTGGCCAGCCCAAATCCAGTTTTCCCTTTGACCCCACCCAGGAGCGGTGGAGCATGTGGCTAGTGAAACGTTATGTTTTGCCCTGGCTGTACTGGAATCGGATGCTCAAGGGAGAGTCCTTTGAACCGGACAAATGGAAACCCCTGTTGGGGAAATCCTAAGGTCAGTTGACCGGGCGCTGGGGAGGGTTTTGGTTAAAATTCTCCCTTGTGAAGACATCTAGACAAATTAGCCATCAAATTCTGGCGGCAGGTGCTATGATCAGCCAGTGAGATTAAGGATCGGTAGACGCACTTGTTATGAGTGTTAGTGCATTGTTTATGGTTACGCTTAGCAGGCTTCTCTCCGAAACCCACTCTCTTTCTTTTCTCTGGTTTTGGAGCTAATTTATGTCCATTTATGTCGGGAACCTTTCTTACCAAGCCACCGAAGATGACGTTTTGACTGTCTTCTCCGAGTATGGCACTGTTAAGCGGGTTCAACTTCCCACTGATCGGGAGACCGGTCGTATGCGGGGTTTTGGTTTCGTTGAAATGTCTTCCGATAAGGAAGAAGATGCCGCCATTGAAGCTCTGGATGGAGCCGAATGGATGGGGCGGGATCTCAAAGTTAATAAAGCAAGACCGAGAACCCCTCGTTAAGTTTTTGCCTAATTACCTGAATTTAAGATTTCATTCGTTGTGGAAGGGAAGGTGTTTGAGTCATCTTTCCTTTTTTGCTAGGCAGGCTTGCTGATAGACTGGGGGAGGTAAATCTGGCTCTTTCCCTATGTCGCTTATTCGTGCCCTGCACCAACAATTAATAGATCAAGAAATTTCTGCCGTTGCCGTGGCCCAGGCGAGTTTGGCGCGGATTGAAGCGGTGGACGACAGATTGAAAAGCTTTTTGCAGGTGACAGCTCCCCAGGCGATCGCCCAGGCGGAAAAGGTGGATGCCCAGATTGCGGCGGGGGAACCCATTGGCCTACTAGCGGGCATTCCCATTGGCATTAAAGATAATCTTTGCACCAAGGGCATTGTTACCACCTGTGCTTCCCAAATTTTGCGGGGTTTTGTGCCTCCCTACGAGTCCACAGTGACGGAGAAGTTGCAAAAAGCCGGTGCAGTGATGGTGGGCAAAACTAACCTGGATGAATTTGCCATGGGCAGTTCCACGGAAAATTCCGGTTACCAAGTGACGGCTAATCCTTGGGACTTGACCAGGGTGCCAGGGGGATCTTCCGGGGGATCGGCGGCGGCCGTAGCAGCGGATGAATGTTTGATTGCTTTGGGGTCTGACACGGGGGGCTCCATTCGTCAGCCTGCTTCCCTCTGTGGGGTGGTGGGCATGAAACCCACCTATGGTTTAGTTTCTCGTTTTGGTTTGGTGGCCTATGCTTCCTCTTTGGATCAAATTGGCCCCTTTGCCCGTCGGGTGGAGGATGCAGCTATTCTGCTCCAGGCGATCGCCGGCCATGATAGTAGGGATTCCACCAGCCTAGATGTGCCCATTCCCGATTACACCCAAGCCCTCAAGCCAGATTTGAAGGGAGTGAAAGTGGGGGTAATTATGGATGCCTTTGGGGAAGGTTTGGACGATACGGTTAATGAAGCAGTGCAAACGGCGATCGCCAAACTGCGGGAATTAGGGGCCACCATTGAGGAAATCCATTGTCCCCGGTTCCGTTCCGGTATTGCTGCCTATTATGTCATTGCCCCTTCCGAAGCGTCAGCTAACCTAGCCCGTTACGATGCGGTGCGCTATGGCCTACGGGCGGAAGCAGATAATTTGATGGAAATGTACACCCACACCAGGGCTAAGGGTTTTGGCGCAGAAGTCAAACGGCGCATTATGCTCGGCACCTATGCCCTGTCCGCCGGTTACTACGATGCCTATTACCTCAAAGCCCAAAAGGTGAGAACCCTGATTAAACAAGACTTTGATCAAGCCTTTACCAAAGTGGATGTGTTGGTTTGCCCCACTGCCCCCACTACAGCCTTCAAAGCAGGAGAAAAAACCGATGATCCCCTCAGCATGTATCTCTCCGACTTGATGACCATTCCAGTTAACTTAGCTGGTTTACCGGCCATGAGTGTGCCCTGTGGCTTTGACGACAACAATTTACCCATTGGCCTGCAATTGGTGGGCAATGTGTTAGGGGAAGAAATGCTATTCCGGGTGGGCTATGCCTATGAACAAGCCACCACATGGCACGATCGCCAACCGGATTTATCGGCCTAATATTTTATTGTTTAGCTGCTTTTCCGCAGGTCCAGCAATATTTTGAAATTGAAGCTGCAATCAAAACCGCCACGGCGATCGCCAAGGAAAATAATTGTCTTTTTCTCGGCGTTCCTGCTCCTTGGGCCTTTTTTCTGCGGTCGTAGCCCCGCCCAGGAGTTAACCGTTCCTCTCACTGACCTGTGTCCCGAACCGATCGCCGAAAGGATGACTCCCCATGTGGTGAAAGCTGGGGAAACCATTGACAGCATCGCAGCCCAATATCAACTAGTGCCGGCCACCCTCATCAGTGTGAACAATCAGTTGTCCAGTGGCCAAGTTACCCCAGGGCAGACGATTTTGATTCCCCCCTTTAACGGTCGTTTTGTTTCCGTACCAGCGGGGGCCACTTGGCAGGATTTGGCCTCTGCCTATGGTTTACGGGCAGATATTTTATTTGAAATCAACGGTTGCACAGAAAAGCCCAGTCGCGCCTTTATTCCTGGCATCAGTTGGGGGGGAAATGCCCCTAGCAATGTGGATAACTACACAGGCTTGGCCCAATGGCCCATCCAACCGACTCCCAAAATTGGCCTAGATTACGGCTGGCAAAATCAGGCCGCGGGGCAAGATGCCTTTTTTCACAGTGGCGTAGATCTGTTGGCTCCTCTGGATACCCCTGTCATAGCCGCCGCCGCCGGGGAGGTGATTTTAGTTAGCCAGGAAGGGGCCTATGGTTTCCTGGTGGTCATCGACCATGGCAATGGCCGTCAAACCCGTTATGCCCATCTGAGTCGATTTGCGGTGGATCCTGGGGAAAAAGTCCCCGCTGGTACTGTGATTGGCTATGTAGGCAGTACTGGCCGGCCGGATATTGCTTCATCCCATCTTCATTTTGAAGTAAGGGTTCAATCCCCTGTTGGTTGGGCGGCCCAGGATCCGAAGTTACATTTACCCCGCCCATAGTTAAACGATTTTCAGTCCTTTGTGGACCCAGGAACAACCCCTGCCTCCGCCATATTTTTGGTAAACTAACAACGCTGTTGCCTTTAGCGGTTTTGCCATGGAACTGGAACATCCTGACGATCTCTATTATTTGGATTCCCACGAGTACGTCCGCTTTGATGGGGAAACGGCCACCATTGGCCTGAGTGCCTTTGCCGTGGATGAGCTGGGGGATATTGTCTTTGTGGAGTTACCCGAAGAAGGGGACAAAGTGGAATTTGAGCAGTCCATGGGGGCAGTGGAATCGGTCAAGGCCGCCTCGGATTTATATTCCCCTGTGACGGGCACTGTGATCGAAAAAAACTCAGCTTTGGAAGATCAGCCGGAGTTGCTCAATCAAGACCCCTACGGGGAAGAAGGTTGGTTGATCAAGGTGCGCCTAGATGATGTGGAAGATGCCAAAGAAGGATTGATGGCCGCCGGAGACTACCGCGCCACCCTAGAGACGGGAGATTAGGCAGTCTGGGCGGGGGTTAGAGGTTAATCCTTTTCCCACCCAATGGATACTTTATGACAGTTCATACTTTCGCCATCGGGGCAGGAAATCATTATGCAAGCTGTTGATTACACTACCCTGATGGCCATTGTTGCTGAACTCCAAGGTGATTGGCTACCCGCCCGCATCGAACAGATTTATCAGCATGATCGCCACGGTTTATCCCTCGCTCTGCGCACGTTAGAAAGACGGGGTTGGCTAACCCTAGCTTGGCATCCCCAGGGGGCAAGAATTTGTTTAGATCCTCCTCCGCCCCAGGAACCGGACACGTTTACTTTTAGCGATCAACTGCGGCATCAGCTTAAAGGACTGGCCTTAATTTCTCTCAAACCCCTACAGCCCTGGGAACGGGTCATTGACCTGGCGATCGCCAAACGGCCAGGGGATGAACCTCTATACCATTTGTTTTTGGAGGTGATGGGCAAATATAGCAACCTGATTTTGACCGATGCCCAACGGCAAATTATCACCGTCGCCCACCAAGTTAACTCCCAACAATCAAGGGTTAGAACGGTACAAACGGGGCAACCCTATCAATCTCCACCGGCTTTATTGGCCACACCTCCTTCGTTGACGGAAAGTTTGAACGATTGGCAAGAAAGAGTGCAATTAATTCCGGGTTTATTAGGTAAACAGTTGATTAAAAGTTACCGGGGAGTCAGTCCTATGGTGGTAAAAAACTTGCTCACCCAAGCCGGTATCGATGAACAAATTAATAATCAAGCTTTAACCCCCCACCAATGGGAAAACCTCTTCTCTGCCTGGCAAATTTGGCTACAACGGCTCGAAAAGGCAGATTTTTTCGGAAAAAGTTTGCCCCAGGGCTACACAGTCTTGGCAGAAACCACTGTTGTTAATGACGTTGAGCCAACTCAGGAAGAAGGCGATCGCCCTTTGCTACCCATTAATAAATTGGTAAATGAATATTATCGGAGAGAGTTAGGGCGGGAAAATTTTCAGCAATTACAGCACCAAATTCAACAAAAACTAAGTAATCTAATTGCTAAACTGCAACAAAAAGCTGACACGTTTAAACAAAGGTTAAATGCAGCAGCCAATGCCCAGCAATATCAACGGCAAGCGGATCTGTTGATGGCCTATCTCCACCAGGGGCAACCGGGATTAAGCTCCATCACCTTACCGGACTTTGACGACCAATCTCCTGTTACCATTCCCCTGCAACCGGACAAAACCCTGATCCAAAATGCCCAGCGACTTTACAAACAACAACAAAAATTAAACCGGGCAGAGGCGGCCATTCTCCCTTTGTTAGCAGAAGTGGAGCAGGAGTTGGCCTACCTCACCCAGGTAGAAACCAGTGTGCAGGCTTTGACGGAATTTGACAATCTCGCCGACTGGCAAACGTTAACGGAAATCCGGGATGAGTTGGCGGAACAAAACTATTTAGCCCTTAGCCATGGCCGTCCCCGCCGTAAAGAGACGGAAACTTTTGAGCCGCACCAGAGCCTAACCCCTTCCGGTTTTCCCCTCTGGATTGGCCGTAATAATCGCCAAAATGATTACCTTAGTTTTCGGGTTGCCACCGAGTATGACCTGTGGTTCCATGCCCAGGAAATTGCCGGCAGTCATGTGTTACTCCGATTACCCCCAGGGGCGATCGCCGGAGATCAGGATTTGCAATCAGCGGCGGATTGGGCGGCCTACTACAGCCGAGGCCGGGAGGAAGAACAGGTACCGGTGGTCTATACCCAGCCTAAATATGTCTTTAAACCCAAGGGTAGTAAACCGGGCATGGTGGTTTATCAACAGGAAACCGTCATTTGGGGTAAACCCGGGGCCGTCAAGCCAAAGTTGACCCACAATTGATTTTGACGACCCCAATGGTTTGCTAACCTAAGCGGTTGCGATAATCTTCATAACCAAAGGTACGCCACAGTTCAAATTCCCCCGATCGCCGCAGACAACCAATGGCGGGATGGTGGACTCCATTAAAGGTGGTGGTTTTGACCATGGTGTAGTGCATCATATCTTCAAAAATTAGGCGATCGCCCACCTGTAAAGGTTGATCAAAGGCATAATCACCGAGAAAATCCCCCGCGAGGCAACTGGAACCCCCCAGACGATAAACAGTATCTCCCGTTTGCGGCACTCTAGCTCCCCTTACTTCTGGCCGATAGGGCATTTCCAAGCAGTCAGGCATATGGGCCGTGAAGGAAACATCGAGCATGGCATGGGTAAATTCCGGTGCTTCGATCAGATCTTCCACCGTACTAAGTAAAAATCCTGTCTGCCAGGCGATCGCCGACCCCGGCTCCATAATCAACCGCAGATGGGGATGGCGTTGGTGGAATTCTCCAATTACTGCAATGGCATAATCCACGTCGTAGCCTTGGCTGGTCATTAAATGGCCGCCGCCTAGGTTTAACCATTCAATTTGGGGCAAATACTCGCCAAATAATTTTTCGATCTGCCCTAGGGTTTTTTCCAAAGCTAAATGATCGCTCTCACAAAGGTTGTGGGAGAGAAAGCCCGTAATGCCCGACGGCAAATTACCCGCCAACATTGCCGCTTGCACCCCCAACCGGGAACCGGACACACAGGGATTATAAAGATCGGTCTGCACGGGGGAATATTCGGGGTTAATGCGTAAACCTGCTTTTACCGCGGTATTTTTCAACGATTCCCGATAACGATGCCATTGTCCCAAGGAGTTAAAGGTAATGTGGCTAGCCAAGGGAATAATGGCTGGCAAATCATCGGGGCGATAGGTGGGGGCATAAACGTGCACTTCTTTGCCAAATTCCTCCGCCGCCAGTCGTGCTTCCCAGAGGGAACTGGCCGACGCCCCTGCTAACCCTGACCGCAACCAAGGAAAACAGGGAAAGAGGGCAAAACCCTTCAAGGCCAACATCACCTCAATCGGGGCGGATTGCTGCAACCGTTCGACAATCGCCAAATTTCGTTGTAACAATTCCTCTTCCAACACAAAACAGGGGGAAGGTAGGCTGGATAACCTGGGGTTTTCGAGAATGTTCACCGCAAAACTGCTCACTTCAGCTATAAAAAAGAAAAAAGACTACTGCCAATAAAACAGTAGCCCAATCAAGTCTTGAGATTAACGGAGGTTGCCGGGGAGATTTACTACAGGTACCCCAGGCCAGAAAACCTAAAAAATTTAGGAACTATGGAAAAATTACAGAATGCCGAAGAAGTGAAGTACACCTTGCCCAGAGACAAGCTCGAGGATCAGGGCAGAGGAAAAACCGATCATGGCCAAGCGACCATTCCAGTTTTCGGCGAAAGCAGTGAATCCAAATTTAGAGTTTTCGTTGTTCATGGTTAAGAATGTAATTACGAGCTGGGAGGGTTGTCTATGTAAATAAATGTAACAGAGTATTGCGTCCATGGCAAGTCTGTGGTGGAAAAGGCAACGGGAAGATAATGTTAGGCTCAAACAGAACAGAAGTGACTAACCTTCGGAGAACAAGGCAATGTTGGCCCTAATTTTGGCGATCGCCCTGTTGTGGGGCTTGATCTGGTGGGCTAGGCGTAGATCAGGTCGGAAAATCGCCTGGAGCAGAGGCCGTCGTCATTCATCAGGTTTCAAGCAGGCCATCCAAGCTTCCCGCCCAACATCACCCAGGGTACCCGGTAAGTTACGGCGGGATCTAATTCGTATTGCGGGCAATGCCCAGGTAGCGGAAAGACTGGTAACCAATCTACGGGCCAAACATCCCGATCGCCCGGAGCACTGGTATTGGGAAAAGGCAATTTTTGACCTGGAGCGCGATCGCCATTATTAGGGCAATGGCAGGCACTGGAAACTAACCCGCCAATAATTCCCCCTAGCAGCTTCTCTGGGATTTAGAGCAATTAAGCCGGGCAATTTCCCTATTTTTTGACTGATTCCAAGACTTTAAGCACTTGAATTTTTTGCTGGGGAGACAAATCCAAAGTGGGCAAAATGGCTTTGACTTCTTGGCCTTGGGCTAAACCGGCTTCAAGTTTGCCTTTTTGTTGCTCATTAAGAATTGCTCCTAATTTTTCTAGTACTTCCAGCTTTTCAGGACTAACTTGAGAAGCCGGAGTGTCTGTCATGGTTTGGGCAGATAAGCCAGAAAAAGAAGCAAAGGTGGTCAATGTGCATGCCAGTGCCAAGACGGCGGATTTTAAAATGGATTTCATCGGTAGTAACATGGATTTTTCAAGATTTTCGGGATTTATTATCAATTCTAATTCCATCGAGCAAAACTGATTGCCAGTCTTTAAAATGCCCCCAGCCATTGAAAAACAGAGCCAGGAAAATGAGTCTGGCTTGATTAACTGGCAATCCCTCGCCCTTATTAGCTGGAGATTTTTGGTATGGTAAGGTCTCCCCCATCCTAATCAACCAATTAACTAATAATTAACTGATTTTTCTTGTCGTAACCTCCCATTGTGACTATGGCCGTTGGCACCTTCAAACAAAGTAGATTTCAACTCCCTTTGCCCCGTCTTTCCGTCATGGATCGGTATTTATTTGTGGAACTGTTTCTGCCCTTCATTTTCGGCATGGGCATGTTCACTTCCCTGGCTTTGTCCATTGGCACCCTCTTTGACCTGGTGCGGCGGGTAACGGAATCAGGACTCCCCATGGATATTGCGGTGAAGATCCTGTTCTTGAAAATGCCGGAGTTTGTGGTGCTGGCCTTTCCCATGTCAATGTTGTTGGCCAGCTTGATGGCCTATAGCCGTCTTTCCAGCGATAGTGAATTAATTGCTCTGCGTAGCATTGGGGTTAGCATCTATCGCCTGGTGGTGCCGGCCCTACTGTTTGGCATAGTAGTTACGGGCATTGCCTTTGTTTTCAATGACCGTATTACCCCCGCCGCTAGTTATGAAGCGTTAGCTACCCTAGACCGGGCTATCCATCAAGATCGCCCCCCCCGCCAAGAGCAAAATATTATTTATCCGGAATACGGCATGGTGCGACAACCGGACGGCAACGAGAAAAATATTTTGAAGCGCTTGTTCTACGCCGAAGAGTTTAACGGCAGTGAAATGAAGGGGCTAACAATTCTTGATCGAACCCAGAGCGGCGTTAATCAAGTGCTAACAGCGGAAAGGGCTAGTTGGAATATTTCTGAAAATACTTGGGATTTCTATGATGGCACCGTGTATCTCATTGCCCCCGACGGTTCTTACCGCAATATTGTCCGCTTTCGCCACCAACAATTGGCGTTGCCCCGGGCCCCTCTGGATTTAGCTAGCCAGGAACGGAAGGATGGTGAGATGACCATTGCCCAATCCCGCCGTTACCTGGAAGTACTACGGTTAAGCGGGGACGACAAGAAAGTACGCAAACTAGAAGTCCGCATCCAAAAGAAATATGCTCTGCCCTTTGTTTGCTTTGTCTTTGGTTTAATCGGGGCGGCGATCGGAGTGCGTCCACAGAATACGAACAAAGCCACCAGTTTTGGTATCTGTGTGGGCTTAATTTTCTTCTATTACCTACTCTCTTTTTTAAGCGAGTCTATGGGGATTTGGGGAGCCCTGGATCCGTTCACCGCCGCTTGGCTGCCTAATTTCCTGGGGTTAATTGCGGGCACTATTTTGCTGGTGCAATCTTCCCGCCTGCGTTGAAGTTGTGCCGATGCCCGTTGCCAGTTCTAGTTGTCCTTATTGCCACAGGTCTGGAGCTGACGCAGGAGTACGTCCAATTCCGCTTCTAAATAGAGGTATTGCACTTGTTGGGGAGTTGCGTAAACCTGTTTTTGGCGATCGCCGGCGGGTTTGGCAAGAACGGCAGATTTGCTCATGGAGTTGTTTTTTATAAAGGGTTTTATCAAGCGAGGGCATTATACTATTTTTTCGATGAAAAAACACAAACTTTTGTGACAATGTTCCGATTAACCCCTCCCCTCCCTCTCCAGGTCAACCAGGGTACCAGGGCGATCGCCTGGGGGGGATGAATAAAAATGGTAACTTTACCCACCGTTTTGTTAGGCAAAAATACTTAATAATCTGTCCTGGGGTCGTTGCTATCCGGCGCAGATCGGTGGAACAATCGACTCTTTGGTGTTATCTGTATAGGTTGAGTTTCAGCTTGTTTACCAAAATCAGTGTGGTGTTGAGGTTGTATGGCGAATAGTACCGAGTCTGGTTCGTTGCAGTCCTCCAGCACCGTCAAGGTTCGTTCCCATTACCGACCCAACAATGGCACTGGTTCCCCCGGGGGGCGTCCCCGGCCGAAAAGGGGTTTTCTTCCCCTAGGCAAGGGCTTAGTTTGGGGGGGGTTAGTGACTTTGACTGCCACTGTAGCGGCGATCGCCGGGGTGGGCATCAGCTTTTTTACCCCTGGGCCAAAGGGGCTAGTTCAGCAGGTTATACCAGGGCAGTCCACCGGAGCAGAGGCAGGTCAGGCAGATCTATTTCCCTATCACATCAGTCGTCCTGTCAACATTTTGGTGATGGGCATTGACCGGGTAGAACCCACAGAGGAAGAACCCAATGTGGATGAGTTTGGTGGCCGCAGTGACACCATGCTATTGGTACGATTCGATCCCAGGGAAAATGGTTTGAAATTACTTTCCATTCCTCGGGATACTAGGGTTTTCATTCCCGATGTGGGCTATACCAAAATCAACGATGCCAATGCCTATGGGGGGCCGCAGTTGGCGGCGAGGGTAATCAACCGTAACTTGGGGGAAGTCCCCATCGACCGTTACGTCAGAGTCACCACCGACGCATTACAGGAATTGGTGGATTTAGTGGGGGGAGTGGAGGTATTTGTACCCCGGCCCATGTTTTACGAAGATAAAACCCAGCAGTTATTAATCGATTTACCCGCCGGACTGCAAACCCTGAATGGGCAACAGGCAGAACAATTTGTCCGTTTTCGCTACGACGCCAATGGGGATATTGGCCGGGTACAACGGCAGGAAACCCTGCTCAAAGCCCTGCAAAATCGCCTTAGCCATCCCAGTATGATCACCCGCATTCCCAAGGCCATTGGCATTATGCAGAAAACTGTGGACACAAATTTAACCATGGAGGAAATTCTGGCCCTGGTTAATTTTGGGCGTCAACTTGATCGCCAGGAAGTGCAAATGGTGATGTTACCGGGGCGGTTTAGCCAACCGACGGAATTTGATGGCCGTAGCTATTGGGTGATGTCCGATACCGGCAAAAGGCAGGTATTGAGGAATTACTTTGATGTGATTGAAGAAGTCCCCACCTGGGCTGAGACTCCAGGGCGATCTCCGGAAAGTTTACGCATTGCGCTGCAAAATGCTACTGATGATCCCCAGGCCCTGGAACGGGTGAAGGAATATTTACGGGCCAAGGACTTCCGCAATTTTTATGAAACATCGGAATCCCCGGAACTATTAGCGGAGACAAAAATTTTAGTCCAGCGGGGGGACTTGGATGGGGCCCATTATCTACGGCAAACCCTGGGGGGAGGAGTGGTAGAAGCTTCCTCCGTCGGCGACCTGGGCTCGGATTTAACCATTCAAGTGGGCATGGATATTGACCAATGGCTCAAGGAATCTACCCCGGTGGACGACTCTGCCCCTCAATTTTGATGCTCTAGATTTTTGTTTTTTCCGTCTACTTGATCGCCATTGAGGTTAGTTTCGGGGGAGCTTGGGAAATTCCGTCTATTAGACCTTGCCCAAAGATAAATCTAGGGGGCCTGAAACTAGCCCCGGACCAACAGGGTCGCAAGGGGAGCCAGCCAGCGGACCAACCGATTTTGTAAACGATCTAACAGGGAAGGGGATGGAAATTGCCTTTGCTCGCCGGGATATTGATCGAGGATTTGCTTGGCCAACGGTGTGAGGCGAAAACTGTCCGTAATCCCCTGGCCGTCCACTTCCCGACGCAATAGCCCCACCTGAATGAGCCACATCAATTCCCGCTCCACCCGATTTTCTGTTAATGCTTGCCCACAAAAACCTTGCTCAACTCCCCCAACCCCGGCGATCGTTGGTAGGGGCACACTGGCTTGGGCCATAGCTCGAAACAAGTTCAAATAAAAGGGACAACACTGGAAAGCTCTTTGGGCCCGATTGTAGGTGTGGGCAGTGTAACCAGCTAATGCTTTAGGGGATGCCAAAGAGGTGTTCATGGCGAAATTAAGTCAATCCGGCAGTTTACAGGGAGAATTTATCGGCGGGCAAGGCTGTAAGGTTTTAGAAAAAATCAAGAACAGTCAAAGAATCTGGACATATCACAACCCACAATCTAGTATTCAAAATCCTTCTGCCTGGCCTTATTTGGTCGTATTTACCCATTGTGCCCAAATCCGACCATTGTTGCCAATTATTTCCCAGGTAACCACGGCGATCGCCAAGGAAAGATTTAAGTATTTTTTCCCATTCTCCCTAATCCTGCGGCCAAGGAGCTGGGTTAACGTTAGGGCAAGTCGGATGTCCTGGTGTGACCGGGTCATTTTTTTGCTATTTATTCCCCAGGAGTTTTTCAATGTTAAAAATCGGCATCAACGGCTTTGGCCGCATTGGTCGTCTTGTGGCCCGCATCGCCATGGCCAATCCCCAAGTGACCCTAGTGGGCATCAATGACCTCGTTCCAGCCTCTAACCTGGCCTATTTGTTTAAATACGATTCCACCCATGGTTCCTACGGTGGCACCGTGGTAGCCAAGGAAGATGGCATTGTCATTGACGACCAATTTATCCCTTGTTTTTCCCAACGGGACCCGGCCCAATTACCCTGGGGAGATCTAGGGGCGGATTACGTCGTAGAATCCACGGGTCTATTTACCACCTACGCCACCGCTGAAAACCATCTCAAAGCCGGTGCCAAACGGGTAATTATTTCCGCTCCCAGTAAGGATCCCGAAAAAATTCCCACCTTTGTGGTGGGGGTGAACCATCTCAACTACAACGCCGACACTGACAAAATTGTTTCCAATGCCAGTTGCACCACCAATTGCCTGGCTCCGATCGCCAAAGTATTAGACGATAATTTCGGCATTGTGGAAGGATTGATGACCACAGTCCACGCCATGACCGCCACCCAGCCCACCGTCGATGGCCCGAGCAAAAAAGATTTTCGGGGAGGTAGGGGGGCAGCCCAAAACATTATTCCCTCATCCACCGGAGCGGCTAAGGCAGCGGCTTTAGTGCTACCGCAGTTAAAAGGTAAATTAACCGGCATGGCCTTCCGGGTCCCCACCCCCAACGTGTCTGTGGTGGATCTAACTTTTAAAACGGAAAAAGCCACGAGTTACGAAGAAATTTGTGCTGCCATGAAAACCGCCGCCGAGGGGGAACTTAAAGGAATTTTGGGCTACACAGCAGATGATGTGGTGTCCATGGATTTCCGTACCGATCCTCGCTCCAGTATTTTCGACGCCGGGGCCGGCATTGGTCTGAACAGCAACTTTTTTAAAGTAGTTTCTTGGTACGATAACGAATGGGGCTATTCCTGTAGGGTCATTGACCTAATGTTGACCATGGCGAGCAAAGACGGTTTGGTCTAGGTTTGGTATTTGTTAAGTTATCAAGCCCAGGAAAATCAGAGCAGTCATCGTCCAACAGCCTATGACTTGTCTCAGTTAGTCTAGATTTACCGGGGTAATAAAGTAATCCCGGTAACTTTATTTATGTTTAGTTAACCCCCTTTAGCAAAACTACCCATCACTAGGGCGGATAGCAAAATACCAGGGACAAGGAGGACAACTAACATCAACAGTTGATCGGCGGTCATGGTAAAAATTCCACTAATTCAAAAAACTCACAATGCCTGGGCCACTAGCCCAAGTTAGGGACAAACCCTATGGGCATGGTAACGGAGATTTTTGATTTTTCACCATTTTCGGGGAAATGGTTTGCTTGCCATGGGCTAAAGTTTAACTAGGTTATCAGGAAGTTGTTCCTAAACCCTGAAAAAGAGGAAGCTATATTGGATGAAAAAGCACTCCAGTTAGGAGGTGTTTTAAAAGCCCTTCGGTTCCTAAAGCTGGGAGAAGCCAGAGAAAAAGCCTCCAGCACTGTGGTCCTCGGAGTGGGTCGATGGAGGAAGCAAACTAAAACGTTGCAAACATGCTCTTAAAAGGAGGAGCTAGACGGCTCATAATCATCACCTTTCTAACCAGGAGAGAATATGACAACTACCCTTAAACTACAGCCGGCGATCGCCATTGATTCAGATAAATTTTTCCAGATCTGTCAACAGAACCCTGAATTAATCATTGAAGAAAATGCCCAAGGAGAATTGCTGATTATGTCCCCCACGGGTGGCGAAACTGGTCGCAAAAATGCAGAACTAATTGGCGATTTTATTATCTGGAACCGAAAACATAAATTGGGTTTTGTTTTTGATTCCTCCACTTGTTTTCAGCTCCCTCAAGGGGGACGGCGATCGCCCGATATAGCTTGGGTCAAAAAGGAACGTTGGCTAGATTTATCTACCGAAGAAAGAGAAAAATTTCCACCCATTTGCCCAGATTTTGTGTTGGAGCTCATTTCTCCTAGCGATAGCTTAACTGCAACTCAAGCCAAAATGGAAGAATATTTAGCTTCTGGATTACGCCTAGGTTGGCTAATTGACCCCCAAAGTCAACGGGTGGAAGTTTATCGCAATAATCTGCCCAAAGAAATCTTGGTTAAACCCAATCAATTATTAGGAGAGAACATTTTACTGAACTTTGTTTTAGAAATTGACTGGTTATGGGAATAATTTTTTCATTACCCAACTCAAAAGATTTTCAGAAAAAAGCTTAAGAAAATCGATTTCAACTACATAGACCTATTTTTATTCGTCAGGTTCAGACTAGTATTGAATCAGTTATGAGTAGGAGGAAGTATCGTTCCTTTATGAAAGATAAAATATCAAACAACTAAACTAATAATCTAATCATAAAGATCAGGTTCAGAAGTAAAGTGACAACGATAATTGAGCGCTTTTTCTAATTGCTTTTTATAGGCCTTTTCTTCCACTTCGTAGGCACCAAACCGTTTTAGATGGGGATTTTGTAGCTGGGCATCAAATAATTGATAGCTCCGTTGTCGTAGATGTTGCACCAGTTTAACCATGGCAACTTTGGAAGCTTCAGGAATGGTATAAAACATCGATTCCCCAATGAAAGCCCCCCGAATGGCAATGCCTAAAATTCCCCCCGCTAGGCGATCGCCATACCAAGTTTCAAAGCTGTGGGCCCAACCGGCCACATGAAAAGTATGGTAAACCTCAATTAATTCTTGAGAAATCCAAGTTTCAGGGCGAGCGGCACACCCTTCACAAACGGCGGTGAAAGCTTGATTAATTCTGACTTGGAAACGATTTTGATTGAGCACCCTTTGCAAGGATTTGGGATAACGAAATTGATCATCCAGGGGAATTAGGGCATGACGATCGCTCGAATACCAGCCCAATCCATGGCGATCATCGGCCATTAAAAACAGACCCTGGGCATATTGAGCAATGGCATAGTCAACATCAATTTTCACCCTTCATTTCCTCGCAATTGCCTGGTAATTCCTGGGAGTCAATTATTATTTTTGCTAATCTTCTCCGGCATGGTAGGAACTCCGCACCAATGGTCCTGATCGCACATGGCTAAAGCCCAATTCCTTGGCAATTTCCCCCAACTGATCAAACTCCTCTGGGGTCCAATATTTTTGCACGGGCAGATGGTCTAGGGACGGTTGCATGTACTGCCCCAACGTCAGGCGATCGCAACCTACAGAGCGCAAATCCTTGAGGGTTTCCACCACTTCATCCACCGTTTCCCCGTGGCCCAACATCAACCCAGATTTGGTGAAAATGTCGGGATCAAATTCCTTCACCCAGCGCAACACATCTAAGGAGCGTTGATATTTTGCCCCCCGTCGTACTTTACCCTGTAATCTAGCCACCGTTTCCAAGTTGTGGTTATAGCAAACCGGTTTGGCTTTGGCCACCGTGAGTACTCGCTCTTTTTGGCTTCTTTCCCTACCCATACCGCCCCAAAAATCCGGTGTTAAAACTTCTATTTGGATAGCAGGATTATCCCGGCGAATACGCTCCATCACCGCCACAAACCAGCCTGCACCGCCATCGGTTAAATCATCCCTAGCAACGGAAGTTAATACCACATATTTGAGCCCTAACAATTGCACTGCTTCCGCTACTTTTCTCGGCTCATCCTGATCCAATGTCATGGGAGCCTGGCCCTTTTCCACTTGGCAAAAACCGCATGCCCTAGTACAAATTTGGCCCATTAATAAAAAAGTAGCTGTTCGGTTGGCGTAACATTCCCCCCGATTGGGACAGCGGCCTTCTTCGCAAATGGTGTGAATTTGGCGCTGTTTAATAATCTGCTGAACTGTCGATAATTCGCTGGCTCTACCAATGGGCCGTTTTAGCCAACTGGGTAAGCGGGGGGGGGACTCACGGGGCAAGGAAGGGGTATCCATAGAGTTGTTGGGGCACAGGTCAAAATAGGTCAACCTAATCAAATCGAATCGGAAGTCATGGCGATCGCCGTGGGTGGTATTGGTCAACACACCAAAACATTAACAATTTTTCCCGGCACCACTAGCTAGTTTTGGCCACCTGCTGACGGGACAATCTTTGCACCGTTTCTCCTTTAAGCAAGCGATCCGTTTCCTGTAAAACTTCCAAAACCTTCTGCCGGTGGGGACTGGGAGCTAGACATTGCCAGAGTTTTTGCCGATCTAAGTTGCTAGCCGGTTGGCCGGGGAACCAATGTCCGCCATTGCCCAACAGGTTGTAGCGCATTTTGCTGTACTCCACCAGGTCGAAGCTTTGGCAAAGATTATAAAGCCAGAGAATTTTAGGGATATTGATTTCCCCAGGGGTCTGCTCCGGGGTGGGTAAGCCGATGCGCCAACTGTTGACCCAATCTTCTCCTAAAGCTTCCACCATGGCCCCATGGAGCTTTGCCAAAATTGGTTGCAGAACTTTTTCGGTCTCCTGGTCTGAAGCTAGATAAGACAAGGTTTTTAAATGCTCATCAAAGTCCGCCGGCCGCGATGCGCCAATGCTGAGGGTATGTACCTGGGGATGGGATAAACAGAAAAGATTATTAAATATGATCGGGCTGAGGGGTTGGCATAAATTCACTAGCTTTTCGGGCGGGTTATAGAGTTGTCCCCCTTTATCGGACGGGCTGATAATAAATACCCCCATATCCTGGGTTGTCGCAGCGGCGATCGCCGGCCAATTATCTTGAAAAATGTAGTACCAGTGGAGGTTGACGTAATCAAATTCCCCGGAATTAATGGCTTCGGTAATGATGGCGGTGGGACCATGGGTGGAAAAACCCACGAAACGCACTCGGCCTTCCCTTTGTAACTGCCGACAAACATCCAAACAACCGCCGGGGCGTAAACTTTGCTCTAGGGTTTCCCGGTTATTAATGCCGTGGATACCCAACAAATCGACATATTCCAGATTTAAATAGCCCAAAGATTTATCAAACTCCCGACGAAATTCCTTGGGGTCATCCTTGGGACTAACTTTTGTTTGCACAATCAATGTTTCCCTGGGTAACCGGGGCAAAATTTTTCCCAACTGCATTTCGGAAGTGCCATAACCCCTAGCTGTTTCAATGTGGTTAATGCCCAACTCCAGGGAACGCTCAATGGTACTTTGCAAATTGTGTTGGTTATCCTTGGGAACCTGGGCAAAGGGCGCATCCTGCCATTGGAACTGATAGCGCATGCCCCCACAGGAAAAAACCGGCATGGACAATTCAGTACAGCCAAAACGTCGATAAAGCATAGGGTTGGGGAAATTTGCGGAACTGCGATCGGGAAATGTCATTGCTTGATTATTTTTTAGGGTAACCCAAAGCCCCCTGGGCACCCAGGTAAGTTCCTCGACGGATACGCAAAGCCCTTAAAATAAAACTCGGTTTGCATTGTGAAATTACGGCGTAATGGCTGATTGGCTGCTGATTACGTCCCTATAGGAGAACAGTTTATGACGGCATTAACGGCACAGGTGGCATTGATAACGGGGGCATCCCGAGGTATTGGCCGGGCGACGGCTTTGGCCCTGGCTGCCACGGGCATGAAAGTGGTGGTGAACTATGCTCAATCCAGTACGGCCGCCGATGCTGTGGTAGCGGAAATTATTGCCAACGGGGGAGAGGCGATCGCCGTGCAGGCCAATGTGGCTAACGCTGACGAAGTGGATCAACTGATTAAAACCACGCTGGATAAATTTAGTCGCATCGATGTGTTAGTGAACAATGCTGGCATTACCAGGGATACGCTGTTGTTGAGAATGAAGCTGGAAGATTGGCAAGCGGTCATTGACTTGAATTTAACCGGGGTGTTTCTTTGCACCAAAGCGGTGTCTAAGTTGATGCTCAAGCAAAAAAGTGGGCGCATCATTAACATCACTTCTGTAGCGGGCATGATGGGGAATCCGGGGCAAGCTAACTACAGCGCCGCTAAGGCTGGGGTAATTGGTTTTACTAAAACCGTTGCCAAAGAGTTGGCCAGTCGAGGGGTAACTGTCAATGCCGTAGCTCCCGGTTTCATTGCCACGGATATGACGGAAAATCTCAATGCAGAGCCAATTTTGCAGTTTATTCCCCTGGCTCGCTATGGTCAACCGGAGGAAGTGGCGGGCACCATCCGTTTTTTAGCCACAGATCCAGCGGCGGCCTATATCACGGGACAAACATTTAATGTGGATGGCGGCATGGTAATGTTCTAATGCTGTACTGGTGGGACGGTCAATGGTTTGAGCAGGAGGTAATCTCTTTACCAGTTAACGATCCGGGGTTGCTGTACGGGGCCACAGTGTTTACCACCCTGAGGGTTTACCAACAATGGCTCGACCATCCCCTCACTCACTGGACTGACCATGGCGATCGCCTACAGCAGAGTTTATTTGCCCTGCAATGGCCGGCACCGGATTTGGAACAGATAGAGCAAGCGGCTCGGCATTTGAGTCAGCATTACCCGATCCTGCGTGTAACCTGTTTTCCCTCTGGTCAAGTATTAATTACGGGGCGGGAATTGGCCGAGGATTTGCAACAAAGGCAACAATTAGGCATTAAAGCTTGGTTGATGCCCCGCGGTCGCTACCAACGTTCCCTCGCAGAATTAAAAACGGGCAATTATTTAGCCCCCTGGTTGGCCCAGCGCATTGCCCAGGAAAATAATGCCCAGGAAGCAATTTTGACTGATACGAATGGCCATTGGTTGGAAACAGCCACGGGGAACCTTTGGGGTTGGCGGGATGGAGAATTTTTTACGCCTCCTTTAACAGGACAACAATTACCAGGCATTACCCTCCAACATTTGCGGACATGGTTGGAGAATAAAGGTCTGATTATCCACGACGATCAGTGGTCAAAGGATTTAGTCCGCACCTTTCAGGGTTTGGCCTACAGCAATAGCGGCGTCGAAATTGTCCCCATCAATCAGGTGGGAGAGGAAGGGCAACCATGGTTGAATTTTGCTTCTGCCCGGAGTAGGGAATATTACCTATTAGCTAGGTATTGGCTAACGAATTGCTGAATTGTTACTCAAGCCAACGTAAACAAAAATTACGAAAAGACCTAATTTATTCCGATTCTGTAAAGATCCGTCTCAATTTTTTCCTCAGAACTGAATCCCCTGCCAATAATGAAGGTATCTGCAATTATTTCTTGGGTAATTTTTGCCCCATTATTCCAGTTTGATTGAGTGTTGTTGAATTTTAGTTGAATTTTAAATATAACTCTGTAAACCAGAGTGAGGTGATCTATGAACCGTACCGCTAAATTAACCGTTGCCATGGTGGATTGGCCCCTGCTCGTGATGGGCAGTTTGGCCATGTGGCTCACCGGTAGCTTGGTGATGGATTTACTGGTGGTGCCCAGCCTGTCCGCCGCCGGGATGATGGCCGAGCCGGGTTTTATCAGTGCTGGCCATTTGCTATTTTCTGTTTTTAATCACTTAGAACTATTATTTGCCGGTTTAGTACTGTCTGGTTGCTTTTTGCTCCATCAACAGAGATTTTTCTCGGTCTCAGGGCAACGTTTCAGCCGCATTTTAGCCGTTGTTTTGTTGGTGATCGCCATTGTTTATACCTATATTTTGACCCCGGCCATCACTGATTTGGGCTTTGATATGGCCAGCTTTACCAGTACAGGGGAAATGCCGGCGGCCATGATGCCCTTGCACTGGCTCTATTGGGGACTAGAATTAGTTAAATTGGCGGTGGGACTAACTCTCCTACGCTGGTCTTACCAGGGAGCAGTGCGCCATTGACCAATTTCTAGTGAAATTTAATGTTTGCCCTACCTCAAGCCGGCGATCGCCGTGGCGAGATCATTAAAGTATTGCTCAGCAACGGCTGGGACTATATGAACGGCCTCTTAACCCTGGGGAAAGTGGGGGAACCACAAATTCCGACGCCGGAAGTTCTCACCAAAATCCTCGTCGAGTTGGGGCCGTTTTATATCAAGTTAGGGCAACTGCTCAGCACCAGGCCAGACCTTTTACCACCCCGTTATATCAACGCCCTCACCGCCCTCCAATCCAATGTGCCTCCCCTGCCCTGGTCGGCGATTGAGGACTTGTTGCAAAGGGAATTTCCCCAACCCCTGGGGGAGACGTTTCAAGAAATTCAACCGGTTCCCATTGCCGCCGGCTCCATTGGTCAAATCCATCGAGCGGTACTGCAAAGCGGAGAAACCGTTGCCATTAAAGTTAAACGCCCCGGCATTGACGTGATTGTGGAGCAAGATAGTTTACTGATCAAAGATGTGGCTGAATTATTAGCCCTGACAGAATTTGGTCAGAATTACGACATTGTTAAGCTCGCCGATGAATTTACCCAAACGGTCAAAGCAGAATTAAATTTTGATACAGAAGCGGCTTATACCAATAATTTGCGGACTAACCTAGCAAAAACCACCTGGTTTGATCCCAATCAACTAGTAATTCCAAAGGTTTATTGGGAGTTAACAAACCCAAAATTCCTAGTGTTGGAATGGCTGGATGGAGTGCCCATTTTAACCGCTGATTTGAGTCAGCCTCCCGGTGAAAAAAATATTATCGAACGTAAAAAAGAAATTACTACCCTATTATTCCGAGCCTTTTTCCAACAACTTTATGTGGATGGTTTTTTCCATGCTGATCCCCACCCCGGCAACATTTTTTACTTGGCAGATGGTCGTTTAGCCCTCATTGACTGCGGCATGGTGGGCCGCCTTGATCCCCGAACCCGACAATTATTAACGGAAATGCTTTTGGCGATCGTTGATTTGGATGCCAAACGTTGTGCTCAGTTAACGGTGGAGTTATCAGAATCGGTTGGTCGCGTTAACTTCCAGCGGCTAGAGGTGGATTACGAACGGATGTTGCGGAAATATTATGACTTAAGTTTGTCGGAATTTAACTTCAGTGAAGTAGTTTATGAATTTCTCCGCATTGCCAGGGTAAATAAACTCAAAGTGCCCGCTTGTTTAGGATTGTATGCTAAATGTTTAGCCAATTTAGAAGGCGCCGGACGACAATTTAATCCTGAGTTAAATTTATTCACCGAAATTAATCCTCTTATTACCGATCTTTTCCGTCGGCAACTATTTGGTACTAACCCTTTGCAAACAGCATTAAGAACTGTTTTAGATCTAAAAGCAGTTTCCCTTAAAACCCCCAGGCAAATGGACGTGTTGCTCGATCGTCTGACAACGGAAACTTTGCAATGGAATGTGCGGCTAGAGGGGTTGGAGCCAGTTCGTCGCACCATCGATAAGTCTGCCAACCGTCTCTCTTTCAGCATTGTGCTTGGTTCCCTAATTATGGGGGCAGCAATTCTTTCCACTGGCAATGATCAACAGCTAACTTTAATTGCCAATATTTTGTTTGTGGCCGCTACGGTAATTGGTTTTTGGTTGGTAATTAGCATCCTGCGATCGGGAAGATTAAAATAATAGTTAGGCTGTCTGAAAAAAGTTTATGTTTGCCAGATTAGGGTCAAAACATTATAGTTTATTTGAGGTTAAAAAAATGGGTTTAGTTTATGCCAATATTGAGCTTATCAATCCCAAAGAACAGGCTCTACAACCAATGAAGGTCAATGCCTTAGTTGATACAGGGGCGATTACACTTTGTATTCCTGAGCATGTTGTGATTCAACTTAAGTTAGAAACGTTGGAACAACGGGAAGTTACTACTGCCGACAGCAAAAAAAGACTAGTTGATTATGTGGGACCAGTGCAAGTGAGGTTTGGTAATCGTAATTGTTTTACTGGAGCCCTAGTCTTAGGAGATGCAGTTTTGCTAGGGGCTGTTCCTTTGGAAGATATGGATTTAGTTATTAGTCCCCGTTCACAAACCATTACCGTCAATCCTGAAAGTCCTAATATTCCTGCGGCGCTGGTAAAAACTGCACTCGAGATTTAAATTAATTATTAATTAATAGCTAAATTAGTTAAGCAATATGTGATTATGAATTAACCGGATGAAAGTAATCATAAATTGTCTGGGCTAACTGAGGACCAATACCTGGTACTTCCTGTAATTGTTTGACACTAGCCTCCCGAATATAATCCAAAGAACGGAAATGGGCTAACAATTGTTTTTGGCGACTAAAACCTAAACCAGGAATTTCATCCAAGCGCGATCGCCGACTTTTACTAAGCCGTTGTTGACGGTGGAAACTGACCGCAAAGCGATGGGCTTCATCCCGCAAACGGCGTAATAATTGCACCCCAGGTTGTTCCGCGTGGGTGGGCAAGGGTTGGGATTCTCCCGGTAGAAAAATTTCTTCCCTTTGTTTCGCTAAACTGACCACCATAAATTTATCCAGCAAATCCATTTCCGTCAGCACCTTAACCACCGCTGATAGTTGACCTTTACCGCCATCAATCATAATTAAGTCTGGCCAATCCTGTTGATTTTTTTTGCCTTTTACAGAGGATTGAAAACGGCGGGTAATAACTTCTGCCAAACTGGCAAAATCGTCGGAGTGACCGACTTTAATGGACGGGTTTTTAATTTTGTAATGGCGATAATACTGTTGGGCTGGCACTCCATCAATAAATACAACTTGGGAAGCTACAGCATTAGAACCCTGAATGTGGGAAATATCATAACCTTCGATGCGTTTTGGTAAAGTTTCTAAATCTAAAATTTCCGCTAAATCTTCTAGCGCTGTAACGTTTTTAGCAGTCTGTTTTTGTAACCTCTCTAACTCGTACTGGGCGTTACGTTCCACCATTTCCAATAGCTCAGCTTTGGTTTGTCTTTGGGGAAGGTTAAAAGTTACTTTTCTTCCCCGTTGGCTAGTTAACCAATCATTGAGCAATTCTCGATCAGGTAAAGCACAGGGCAGAATGACTTCGCTGGGAATTTCCACCGCTTCGACCTGTTGATAATGCTGTTCTAAAACCCGCTGTAATACTTCCCCTTTTTCCAACTCCGACTCCACTCCATCGGCGAAAAATCCCAGCCTTCCCACTAATCTCCCTGCCCTAATTTGGAATAATTGAATGGCGCTAATTTGTCCATCACTAGCCACGGCGATCGCATCTCTAGAAATAGTGTCCTGGGGTAAGGAAACTTTTTGATCCGTGTTGAGTTTGCCGAGGGAATTAATTTGGTCTCGAATTAGAGCCGCCTGTTCAAACTTTAAATCTGCCGCCGCCTTTTCCATTTGTTGCGTTAACAATTGATGCAGTTCCTGGGTACGTCCCTGGAAAACCATAGCGACTTTTTGTAAGGTTTGGCGATAATCTTCTGGGGTAATTAATTCTTGGCAAACTCCAGGACAACGGCCAATGTGATAATTTAAGCAAGGACGATGTTTAAATAGGGGCTGACGACGTTGCCGCAGAGGAAAAATACGCTGTATTAATCGTAATGTTTGCCGTAAACTAAAACTATCTACATAAGGGCCATAGTAACGATCCTTAGCCTGGTTTAAACGGCGTTTTCTGGTAATAAAAATACGGGGGTAGATTTCTGACCAAGTGATACACACATAAGGATATTTCTTGTCATCTTTAAGCAGAACATTAAAGTGGGGTTGGTGTTGTTTGATTAAATTAGCTTCTAAGGCTAAAGCTTCCGCTTCCGTATCGGTGACAATAAACTCAATTTCCGCTACCTGTTGCACCATCAAAGCAATGCGGGCAGTGTGGGGTTGGGAATCCCGAAAATAGGATCTAACCCTAGTTCTCAATTTTTTTGCCTTGCCGATGTAGAGAATTTCTCCTTGGCGATCGCCCATGAAGTAAACCCCCGGCTCTTGGGGAATTTCCTGGAGACGCCGTTCTAATAATTCTGGTTGTTCAAGAAGAGACGTAGAGGAAACAGTAGCAACCATTGATTAAGCAAAAGAGCGAATGTTTTTCTATGGTAGAAGGGAAAACTAGGGCTTGGCAATTTGCGTCTGGGCTGGGTTAATTAATACAATTGGCTGATTTAAAACGGGAATTTTTCGCAATGATGGCAATGGAATCTTGGTTGGGAACAATGATTGGTGGGGGGGCAGCGGCGGTTTTCACTATGCCGGCTTTAGCCCAAAGTCAGCCCTTATTTTTGGCCTATCCACCCCAAAATCACCAAACCAGTAGCCCGACGATTTTTTTCATTGGTTCTGCCGCTCCAAATGTGACCGTTACCCTCAATGGCCAGCCCATTGAACGCAGTCCCCAAGGCAATTTTGCCCCTGTAATCCCTCTCAAGATGGGGGAAAATCAGTTTGTTTTTCAAGCAGAGTCCCAACGGATTGAGCGTACCATTACCCGCATTGGCACTGGCCCCACATTGTCCCCCCAAGGTGGTTTTGCCGCCGGCTCCCTCACCCCCGCTGTGCCCATCAGTCGTCCTGCTGGCGAACCAATTTGCTTTACGGCGATCGCCCCTACGGATGCCATGGCCACGGTGACCTTGGCGGGCCAAACCATTCCCCTCACCCCCCAGGGCAATGTGGTACAGTTACCGCCCAATAACACCATTTTGCACGGAGAAAATCAGCCCCAAGTTACAGCAGCGGATCAGTATAAAGGCTGTCAAAGTTTGAATGTGACTAACTTACCTGCCCAATTGGGAACGCCTCAATTTAATCTGCAATGGCGGGGACAAAACTTTTCCACTCCTGGCCCCGGTAGCGTTACTTTGCTCAATGGCGATCGCCCCCAGGTAATTGTGGTTACCAGTCAAGCGGGGGTTGCTCGCACCGGGCCCGGTACCGATTATTCCCGGTTAACTCCTTTACCCCAGAGTAGTCAGGCTAGCGTCACTGGTCAGGATGGAGACTGGTTGCGGTTGGACTATGGCGGCTGGATTAAAGCAGATGAAACCCGTACTTTACCGAGCCAAGCTCCGCCTCGTTCCCTAATTCGCAGTGTGGGTTACCAAGTTTTTGGCGATCGTACAGAAATGCGTTTTCCTTTGCAATTGCCGGTGCCGGTAACAGTACATCAAACTGAAATGGGGCTGACTTTAAGTATTTACAATACCACTGCCCAAACTGATACTATCCGCCTTGATAATGACCCCATTATTCGCAATTTAACTTGGCAACAAATTAGTCCAGATCAGATTGATTATTATTTCACTTTTAAAACTGATCAACAGTGGGGTTACGATCTGCGTTATGAAGGCACTACCTTAATTTTGTCTTTGCGTCATCCTCCCCATATTTCTTCCCAACCCGGTAACTTGCAAGGAGTAAAAATTCTGCTCGATCCGGGCCATGGGGGCAGTGAATCGGGAGCAGTGGGGCCGACAGGTTATGCTGAAAAAGATATCAATCTACTAATTTCCCAGCGGTTGGCCGATCGCCTGCGGGCCCAGGGGGCGAATATTCACCTTACCCGCACCAAGGATGAATTTGTTTCCCTAGTCAATCGCCAAACCCAGATTGCCCAAGTGCAACCGGCGATCGCCCTTTCCATCCATTACAATGCATTACCCGATAGCGGTAATCCCAACGAAACCGATGGTATTAGTACATTTTGGTACAATGCCCAAGCGGCGGATTTAGCTAATTTTTTACAGCGGTATTTGGTGGAAAATTTAGGCAGAAATTCCCACGGAGTTTACTGGAATAATTTGGCTTTAACCCGTCCCACCATTGCCCCAGCAGTGTTGTTGGAATTGGGGTTTATGATTAGTCCCCAGGAATTCGAGTGGATTACCAATGCCCAAACCCAGGAACAATTGGTGCAGGCTTTAGCGGCGGGCATTACCACCTGGTTACAGCAACAACGTTGAGTCCACTTCCATAAAGTTTCCTGCTTCGTTTAAGTACCAACTTCTACTGGTATTGAACCTTCCATTTTCACCGGAAGCAATGAGGTAAATATACTCTGGCCAAGCAATGGCCCGATCAAATTCTGACGGTATGGGCTGGCCATGGGGATGGGAATGAAAAATACCGATAATACTTAACCCTTTTTGGCGGCAATCTTTTTGGGCGGAAAGCAAAACTTTGGGGTCAATGGCAAAGTAATGTAACTTATTTCCCTGATGATTATCCTGCTGAAATTCTTCCACATCACCCCAGCAATTTTCCGTTGGCTGTACTTCGACTACTTGCCAATGGCGATGACCATTTTCTCCAATTAATATTTTCCCCAGTAAAAGACCACAACATTCCTCCGGATAACACCGTTCCCCATGGCGATAAATTTGGTCTTGGTGAACTTGACTCAGACTTAGTTGGACCACTTTTACTAATTTTTCGTTTTGGAAGGTCTTCAGAAAGTTTGATTCCGCCCCTAAATTACTCCGGTAATACTGAGGAAACTTTACCCAGTTTCTCCCCAAAGTTGGGTGGGTGGGTGGCTTTTAAAAGAGGCTTTTAGACCATCAACAATTTTGCAAAAAGGTTGAAAAATCCTGCCTGCTTTAACGGAATAACCAACGCCAGAGGGGATGGCGGGGACCAATTTTACGAATTCTAGCCGTACCTCGAATGAGATTATTCCTTTCCCTAATGGATAGACCCCAAAGAATATGGCAACTTTGGCGAATCAATACCGCCCCGGTAAAACCAATACTGCCAAACAAAGTAAAAGCAGGCACTAACTGAAAGGCAAAGCCATAACGGATAGCAACCCAGGTGAAATGGTCCTGTAACAGGGCAATATCTTGGCGAAACTGCCAAATAGACCAGGGAACAAGGGTTAACCACAGCAAGGCCACCACTGTCCAACGACCATAGACCCCCGCTTGGTAAAGGCGATAGGCGGGTTTACTTAAACACTGGTCGGGCATTAAACGATGGGGCATGGATGTTGAAATTTTCACTATTGGAAGTCCATTAACCGCCAATGCCTAGCCTCAAGGCCCAGTTGGGGCTAAAGGGAATCAGGGTCAGCAACATTAACAATAGGGCTAGTAAACCCAAGCCGGCCCTGGTGTCGTCCGGTTCCGTCAACTCGTTTAAGCTGGGGCGTTCCAGTTGTCGTTGTAAAAATAAAACCACGATCGCCCAATAGAGGGGAATGGGATTAGCGGGGTTAAATAGGGAAACAGCACCCAAAATAACTAGGGTGGCAATGGTGGTGCGGCGGGCTACTTTACGGCCGTAGATGGCTTGGACAATCCGGCCCCCATCGAGTTGGCCAGCGGGTAATAAGTTTAAAGCATTAATCACCAAACCAAGCCAACCTAAAACCGTCAAGGGATGGATGGAAATAACACTACTTTTGAGAGCACTGCCCAAAATTAATTTGGCTAACGTGCCCACCAATAGGGAACCCTGTAAAAATTGCACCGGCAGTTGAAATAAATTATTGCCCCCGGATAAGCTCAGTCCCACAATCAAAAATAGTAAAGAAACTAATCCTCCCACCGCCGGCCCGGCGATCGCCACGTCAAAGAGGGCATTGCGGCTGGGTAAAAGGGATTCAAAACGGGTGATGGCCCCAAAGGAACCGATTTGCCAGTTGGGTAGAAAGAAAGGCCAACTCAACCTGACTCCCCATTTTTTCGCCTGCCAGAGGTGACCTAATTCATGGGCTAGCAAAATAATACCCACGGCGATCGCCAGGGGAACTGTTTCTCCCACCCGTTGCCAATTGTCCACTAAGTCAAAGCCCAACAGGGCCGCACTGGCTTCTAACGTAGTCACAATGGTGGCCACCAGTAACACCACCGCCAAATTTTTCTGGGCTAAGGTGCTGGGTTGGGGGTCATTGGTGCTGGGTAAAATCACCACCACGGGGCGGTCTTCACTCCCTTCCACTAGGAAAAGGCGATATTTTTCCCCCATTAATTCCTTCAGTTTGCCCGATAGTTTACCGAAAGCATCCTCCGCTTCCGTCCGCAAATTACCTTTAAAGATTGCCCCTTCCTGGTAGGCAATGGTTTCCGTGGCAAAAAAGCTATCAATGCTAAAAATGCCTTTAATAATGGCCAAATCTTCCGGGGGAATGGGGGAAGTTTCTTCTAAGTTTGTGTTGGCCGTGCTGTCACCGAGCACAGTGGTTTTATCCGTCCCATTGGCCAAATCTTGCAGACGTTGGGCTGCCTTTTGGCGCAACAGTTCCGCTTGTCCTTCTTCCCGCATTTGCCGACCCAGATAGATGTAAATGCCCCCCGACACCAACAGCAAAACCAACACTGCGGGCAAACTGATGGATAAACCAAAACTAAAAAGGACAAAATATAACAGCCAAGGGGCCATCAGCACTACGGACTGGAGCCAAGCCAGTTTTCCCAATTTGCCAAAGGGTTTAGCCCGCCGATAGCCCCAGACTAAAACACCGATCGCCAGGGCAAAAATGGCGAAGACAATGGGGACTAAAAACTGGTCTAGGGTAGTGGGCATGGGTAAAACAAGTGTGGAAATTAGAATTATTTCTCAGCTGGGGTTGATGAAGATTAGGGAGCAGCATCCATGGCCTGGCGTAAATTTCCCCCATGGCGATCGAGTTGAGCCTGGGCAGATTCTGCATTTAAACCAGACCAGTGCATTAACAAAGCTAACTTAACCCGTTGGCCACTGGCGACCAGTAACTCCGCCGCTTCCTCTCGGCTTAAATCCGTTAAATCCCGCAAAATTCTGATGGCTCGGTCTTCCAGTTTGCGATTAGTTACCGCCACATCCACCATACGATTGCCGTAAACTTTGCCCAGCTTGACCATGGCTCCAGTAGACAGGATGTTCAAGGCCATTTTGGTTACTGTGCCCGCTTTTAAACGGGTGGAACCGGCCAAAATTTCTGGCCCGGTTAAAAGTCTAATATTCACGTCTGCTTGGCAAGGAGCTTGGCTTTCCGGTACACAAGCAATAAAAATCGTTTTCGCCCCCCGGGCCCTGGCCGCATCTAACGCTCCGTGGACATAGGGAGTCGTACCCCCGGCCGTAATTCCCACCACCACGTCCAACTGGGTAATGCGATGGTCGGCGATCGCCTGGGCCCCATCTGCCGCAATATCTTCTAAACCTTCCGAACTGCGGAGTAACGCACTGGCTCCCCCGGCTAAAATTCCCTGCACTAACTCTGGTGGTGTACAAAAAGTGGGGGGACATTCCACCGCATCCAACACCCCCAACCGGCCACTGGTACCTGCGCCAATGTAGAAAAGTCTCCCCCCTTTAGCCAAAGCATCACTAATAATTTCAATGGCCGCCGCTAAATCTTCCCTCGCCCCGGCGATCGCCGTCACCGTCAGTTGATCCTGTTGGTTAAATAAATCTACCAATTCCAGGCTGGACAACTGGTCCAAATTTTGACTTTGGGGATTGGCCTGCTCTGTTAATAAATGACCGCGCTCTTCTAAGATTTCCATAGGCATGGGGGATGGGAGAAAGATGATCGGGGAAAGAAAAAACAAATTAGAGATTAAACAAAATCAACCAAACTAAATTTAGTCAATTAACTGGGACTAAGCTTTAAAATTATGGCTAGTCAAAGGGTTAGTTAAAACCAGAAAGGACATGTCCACAATTTTTCTACAACAACCCCTCCAAACGACGGCGAATGTTTTCTAGTTCAGCATCGGAAAATTCGTTGTCTGGCTTTTCTTCTCCCTCGCCTTGGTCAGTGTTTTGGGCTTCCCGGGCCGCCTGCAAAACCCCATCCGGGTCCCATTCCGGTTCCGCCACATTTTTTTCCGGAGGAATGGCCAGCATGCCTTCTGCCACAACCTCGCAGTCATAGCCAGCTTCTTGACAAAATTCTTCAATGTCCCGGGAATCCATGGCTTCAATGGAGGGGGGCGGGAAATCCTGGGCCTCTAAAAGCAGGGCATAACGGGTGGCATCGTCCTCGGAAGCGAACATCAAAATTTTATTGCGTCCCCCCATTTGTACGGTGTGGATGCCTTCATTATCCGTACCTGCGTTGAATAAAAGAACGTAAACACGCATAGAGTCAGCAAAATCTAAAAGTTGTCTATTCCTACCAGCATATCGAGCTAGGGCAGTTCTGCAAAAATCAATGGGGCCACCGACGACATAACTCATGCTGAGCATTCTTCGATGGCCCCCAGGGGAGAACCTAGGCTCCGCCCCTATGACGGGATAATCCGGTGGAGAAATAAACTAGAAATTAAGTTCGGCAGCTTGAACTTTTTCAATCTGTTTTTTCTTCAACACCAACAGAATTTGGGAGAGCATAATCCCCGCCAAGAAGAGTACAAGGAATTTAATCCGGGTGGGGTTTTGGAGCACTACTTCCGTATCTTTCTGGCCAAAACCGCCCACATTGGGATTATTGGTCAAAAATTCCCCAGCTTCCACAGTTTGACCGGCACTGACAATCAATTCGGGGCCGGCGGGAATGTCCACGGTTTCTGTACCGTCGGCAGTGGTGAGGATCAGTTGGTAACCACCAGCTTCAAGGGCGTTAACTTCTGAAATGGTGCCAGCGTTGGGGGCTTTAAAGGCATTGTTATTGCTCAGCAAACCAGTGGGATAAATTTGTCCACGGCCCCGGTTGGCTCCCAGGTGGACGGCAAATTTACCGTAGTTAATGCTTTTATCCTTAGCAGGATCGGGGGATAGCACGGGGAAAACGATTTCCTGATACTGCTCACCGGGCAGGGGGCCAACAATGACCACATTTTCCATGTCTTCCCGGTAGGGCTGAAAGTAGGTGCCGCCAACTTTTTCTTTCAGTTCCTCAGACAGGCGATCGGGGGGAGCAATTTTGAACCCTTCGGGCAACATCAACACGGCTCCAACGTTTAAGCCACCCTTGGAACCATCTCCTAGTACCTGCTGACTATCGAGATCATAGGGAATTTTGACTACTGCTTCAAACACGGTGTCTGGCAAAACTGCCTGGGGAATTTCAACTTCTGCCGCTTTCTGGGCGAGGTGGCAGTTAGCACAAACAATACGGCCAGTGGCTTCCCGGGGGGTCAAAGGCGCTGTTTCCTGGGCCCAAAAGGGATAGGCAGAGGCGGCCTGAGGCAGACCAAGGTCGGTGATCAAAAAGACGCTGACTGTGGCGATCGCCAACACCGTGAAGCGGCGCAGAGCAACCATAGTTTTCGTCCACAGCCCCAAATTATCAGGGTTTCTCATCGTTAAGTTGAACGGATTAGGTTTAGGTGAACAGTAGGGGAAAAAGACCAGTCTCAGACAATTACACAAAATTACAACAGTGTTGCTTACTCAACGGATAGCAAAGCTAAACCTAAGCCCACCAGGGATCTTCGTCGGTGCGGAAATCGGTTTCGGTCCAGGTGCTGAGCACCAATTTGTCGTCGTCGGTAACGGTAGCGTGGGCCAAAGCCAAAGAGAGGGGAGCCGGGCCACGGACCACTTTACCTTCAGCGTTGTACTGGGAGCCGTGACAAGGGCACATAAATTTGTTTTCGCTGGCATTCCAGGGCACTACGCAACCCAAATGGGTACACACCGCATTAATACCATAGTTGGCAATCGTGTCATCCCCCTGGACTACAATATAGGTCGGGTCGCCCTTCAAACCCTGGGCCAACACCCGATCGCCAGCGTTATGGGAAGCCAAAAATTCCGTCACCTTAACATCATTACCAAGGGCATCTTTGGCCGTTACACCACCGCCCGAACCACCACTGGAGGGGGGGATCAAATATTTTACTGCTGGATAGAGGGCCCCGGCCGCCACCCCAGTGATCGTACCGAAGGTCAATAAGTTCATAAACTGACGCCGACCCAAATCGGGGACATCAGGGGAGCCAGAAATCTGTGTCATAATGAACCGTCTAAATTTAAGGATTTTTACTAACATTCACCGGAGAAACCCCGGCAACATCGTTACAGAGAGGCAGGCCGGCTAAGTTACCGCTACCCCGGGGATTTGCAATAAAAAATGTAACAAGTCCTGTTCGATTATGACAGAAAACGCGCCAGCCCATCTAGACAAGGCTTTGGGCGATATTCCCTGACTAGCCAATGACAGTTTGTGGCCCCCTATGCCCCATAAGACAAAAAAATCCCGGCGGGGCGGGATCTAAAGAAAGTTAACCAAAATTAAGTTGGGATTAAATTGGGTCAGGAATATGTCAACAACCCCCCATTAACCAGCCCAGTCCACGCTAAAGCCTTCGAGAATCAGAGAAGAGTTATAAATCTGCAAAATAATCAGTAAGAAAACCAGAAAAAGAGCCATAAATACCCCCATGACAGGAGTGGTGCCCCAGCCCGGTACGACCTTACCGTATTCCGAGTTGAGGGGTCTGAGGATATCTCCTAACCGAGTGCGCTGTGCCATAGACTTCCCGTAAAAATGACTAAATGAGTTTTTGTAATGTTCTGTAATAATATAAGACAACAGAAACAACTATCAATCTTACCCCATGGAATCCGCAACAGTTCTTAGCATTACTTTTGCTGTCATTCTCATCGCCATCACTGGTCTGGCTGTGTACACTTCCTTTGGCCCTCCGTCCGCTGAGTTGGGTGATCCCTTCGATGACCACGAAGACTAAGCAGACCAGTCCGTCAGGGTCTTTAATTTAAACACTAGTTCGCTGTTAAAAAGCCTGAATCCACTCTTTGACTTCATACTCTGTCCAGATGCCGTTTTGCCAGTAAGGATCTCCTTGCACCAACTTTTCCACCGTGTCCTGGTCTGGCGCGTCGTAAATTGCAAAAACCTGCCGTAAATCTTTGGTAGGTCCAATGGTAACCAACACACCACTTTCCTTTTGGACCTTCAGTCCATCTAGGTGTGCTTGACGGTGGGGGGCTCTTTTTTCTTCCACGTTGTCACAATAGGTTCCCCAAAGCACATACTTAGCCACTGGTTACACACTCCTTTCTCAGCAACAGATACATAAAAGTTACCTAAGAATTCTAAATCATAACGGAGGGAGGTTTCCCTTCTTGGCCAGCTATCGTCATTAATCATGGCTTGGGAGTTTCCCAAAATAATTTTGGGCAAGCACTAGACCGCATTGCACATTGAGACGGCAGTTGCCTTACCTAATTGGAGCCGGCCAATTTTCCTTGGTAAATCATGCCAGTGGCATCGGCGGCAACCACTGTCTGGTCATCGGTGAAAATGACAGCGTTAATACCTGTAGTAGAAATTTTATGTTCTTCGACGATTTTTCCCGTGGTTAAGGAAATAATTTTAACAAAGCCTTGATCATCGGCGATCGCCACTAAATTTTCAGAGTTAATATCCAAAGCGTTCAGCCATGAGTTTACTTTTGCAAGGGTTTTATGGGCACCGGTGGCTAAATCTAGCTCTACTAACTCTCCGGTAAAGTAACCAATTAGTAGCTTGGTGCCATCGGGAGTAAATTTGAAAGTGTTGATGCGGCTGTTAATTGTTTTAAAGGTGCTAGGTTCAACGGGGTTACGGGCTGTATCATGATCAATATTAAAAATAGCAATTTCCCCCGTATCGTAACTAACAGCAACTTTGCCAACTTCTGGATTGGAGGTGTGGGTAAAAGCTAGATTTCTAGCAACACCAATAGATTGGTAAAGCTTGAAGGTGTTAACCTCCGGGGGGGAAAGACTGATTAATCGTGAAATGGTCACTGAGCCATCATCAGAAGATGATAATAGATAATCTTGGAGAATTAATGAATCTGTTACCGCCGCTTTATGGAGGGGAATATCAAAATTTTCCTGGGAGTTATGCAAAACACTGCTTCCAGTGTAGATAGAAGAAATAAGGAAAGGGATCGAGCCAAATTCCCCATATCTAGCCCGAAAAAAACGTTTACAGTTTTTAAGAAATAAATTATTTTTCTGATCTTGGTTTAAATTAGCATCGAGAAAAATCAAGTTGCAATTATAAAAGCCAATGGCTAGCTGTTTTGACTCTGGATCTTGGGCAATGGAAGCCGCAGCTCCATACTGACTAAGATCAATTTTTTTAACCACAAAAGGTTGTTCTTGACCCCAGACTCTTCCTTGCTGGGGAGTCAACCATAGACCAGTTAAGAGAAACGCAACCAACAGCAAACGCTTTAATTGATTGTTTTTAGAATGGAAAAAATAATTTTTAAACCTAAATATGTGCTTCATACCTTGATTTTAACCAGGGAATAGTTAATATAAATTAGCCGTGAAGTTGTTGAAAATTTCAAGCAAACTTGATACCAGTTTTCTCTTCTAGCTTATTTTTGATCAGAGATTGAGCTTGGGAATTTAATTGACTATATATAGACCGATAAACTTCAATTAGCTTTTGCGGAGCTTGGGATAAATTAGGTTTAGTTTGCACCATGCCTAATTTACCAATTAATTGTTGGTAAGCTTGCTGGTTATATTCTTCCTGAGCTCTGATTTGTTTGGCCTGATAAACCGGCAGAAGTTCCTTGATTACCGCCTGAACAGTAGGGGAAAGACTCTCCCAAAAACTGGTGTTGAAAAACGTGTTATAACCAGACCAAGCATGGTTAGTCATGTTTAAATATTTGGTTACCTCATATAATTTAAAACCTAATGCCACAGATGAAGGATTTTCCTGGGCCTCCACTGTGCCATTTTCTAAAGCGCGAAAGACTTGATTCATGGTGATTTTTTCGGGAACAGCTCCTAGAGCTTCCATGGTCATTGCCATGTCATTGGAAGGAGGAATCCTGATCTTTAACCCTTGAAAATCTTCTAGTTTATAAATTGGCTTACTGGCAATGGAAGTGACAATTCTCATGCCGTTGTTAAACGTGCCATTCCGTAAATAAGTTAAATTATATTGGGCTACCGAGCCATTAAGAGCTTCCGCAAAGAGGGACTGATTAATAATTTCAAAAACGTCTTGGGCTGATTGATAAAGGAGGGGAATATTTTGAACACCAATGACATCGGGAGCTACTTTGTCGATGATGGGCCCAGCAACGCTGACAATTTCAAAACGTCCTCCGGTAATAAACTGTACTGCTTGGGGATCGCCAGCGGGAATGGAAGCGTCGTGGGGAATGGGGGAAACAAAAAGTTCTCCCTCCGTTTGCTTAAATACTTCTAGCCACAGTTCTTCTAGGGCTTTATGGAGAGGGCTAGTGTCCGGCTGGTTATGAAGATGGAAAGCTCGAATTTTTGCTTGGCTATAATACTCCCCATACTTACCAGGCAGAGGCAAAATTTTGTTTAAAATTTCCTGGGGAATGCCCTCGGCTAATAGTTTTGGTGCGGCGATCGCCAGGAAGGAACTGGCCCCTGCCAAAGCGAGAAAATTTCTCCGTGAATGTTTCATAACTGATATTCCCCATCATTTAGCTCTGAATTATAAAGTCTAATTTTCAATCAAAGCTGACCTCGACCACATTTTTGCCAAAGCTTTGATAGGCATCGCCCATTGTTTTCGCCATGGTGTCGTTGGGAAAAACATGAAACTCGCCAGATTGTAGTGCAGCAATAATAGCTTCCGCCACTAGGGTGGGGGATTCGGCAATATCAGCCCGGCCAGAAGCATGGGTCATTTCGGTGGCGATGGGGCCAGGATGGACGCTCTGAACCAGAGTGCCTTGTCCAGCCAGAACTTCCCGCAATGCCTGGGTAATGGAATAGGCCGCGGCTTTGGAAGCAGAATAAGTAGCAACATTGCAGAATGACTTGAGGGAAACTACTGAGTTGAGTTGCACAAAAGCTCCCCCTCCATTGGCTTTGAGCACTGGAGCAAAGGCTTGGGCCATGGAGATCAACCCGTACACATTGGTCTCCATTTCAAATTTCAAGCAGGCGATCGCCTCTTCGGCCAGGGGATTTGCAACTTTTTGCACCCCGGCATTATTGACCACAGTTTCCACATCTGTGGCGGTTTGGGCAGCGGCGGCAATGGATTCTGGATCTGCTAGATCGATCAAAATAGGGACTATTTTATTGCCATATTTGTCCACTAAGAAAGCGGCACTTTCCAACTTTCTGACGGCGGCGTACACTTTTGCGGCCCCATGGTCCAAAAAAGACTCCACCAGTACTTTGCCTATCCCCCGATTGGCACCAGTAACCAGAACTGTTTTGTTGCTAATATCGATGGCCATGGGCATGTCTCCGGGAATATCAGTTAAAACATTACAACGATTAGCCTAATTAAGTCCCCAAAATTTAGATACGTTTCGTAAACTAAGTACAAATTATGTAAGTGGAGTTAGATTTTGGTTTAAGATTGACTGGAGTATCTGTCAAAATATAGGTTCAAGCCGGCGATCGCCATTGGGCAATGGATTCTAATCGGTTCTAGCCAAAGCAAGAAAATTTTCATCTAAGCAATTCACTTAATAATACAAATCGTTGAATTGCCAAAAAATAAGTATAATTAATATTAATAATTAGATTCCCGTCGTAGTTTACCCTGTTGCGGCGGCACAAAATCAATTTTTAAAAAGTCTTAACTATGAGTAAAATTAGGATTATTTCACTAACTAGAGGCAAATTTCTGTGAAAGTGAGCAAACGTTTTTTCCAGCCTTGTTTAGTGTTGGGGATTTCCCTTGGTTTATCTTTAGCCCTTGTTCCTGACGCCCTAGCCCTAAAAACCTATTATCAATTGCCCATAAGCCTAGCAGTAGAAGCGGCCATGGAAGCGGTCAATACCTGTCAACAGGATGGTTATAACGTCACCGCCACGGTAGTCAATCGGGAAGGTTTAGTACAAGCTGTAATTCGGGGAGATGACGCCACCCCCCACACCATCGAAAATAGTTTTTATAAAGCCTTTACTTTGATTACTCTGGGCCCCATCACTGGGCAAGATTCCACCGGGGCGATCGCCCAAAAGATGACCCCAGCTCCTTTACCTGTGGGTTCTGTGCCCTTGGCTCCCAATCCTATTACTGGTCTTAGTTTTAGCACCGGCGGCTCAGCGATTAAAGTGGGAGACCAATTGGTGGCGGCGATCGGCGTTTCTGGTTCACCCAATGGTAATTTAGATCAAACCTGTGGTTTGAAAGGTATTGAAAAAATTAAGTCCCGTTTAGTGCCTTAAACTTTTACCCTTGTCTATGGTTGGTAACCCTTAAACTTTTTTTACGGAAGAAGATCAAGCAAAATATAAAGAAAAGTATCTCACTAAAGCCATCAAAATATTTTCCATGAAACAGGTTAATTTTTTAACTGGATTTTTGTCTAATTCCCTTATTGCTTTAGTTATTATCTTTGTTGTCACTGTTGCCACCTTACAAACAGCTAAAGCCGTTGCAACTTTAGATAATCAAAATATCTATACACCATCGGCAAGCAATATTCGAGGCATTCAGGAACGAATTGTTTATGATTTTCCCGATACGGGTTTGAAATTAACCATGCCCAGATTTCTTAAAGATCCTGTGGCTTTCGAAACTCCAGGCAAAGACGTATTAATTATGTTGAGAACACCGGCTGATACCTGTGGCTTGTATCAAATGGCGGAGGCTATCTTAACCTCTAATGCTGGCCCGCCGCCCCATTTTCATTACGCTTCCGATGAGTGGTTTTTTTCTACAGAACCATCCCAAGTTCGGCTTTATAGTTCTCGGGAATTTCAAGCTCCGTTACAAGTCGGTCAAATTCCTGGGATTAATGTTGACCCCATTAAAGTTGGCTCTGTTCTCGAAGATCAAGGGGAAATAATCTTTTCTCCTAGGGGGATGGTGCATTATTTTCGTAATGAAACTCCGGGGAAAGCGGAAGTCCGGGGTTTTTATAATGTTTGGGCTCCTGGCTATGGCATTTCCGAACGGTTTGAAGGAATTGATAACCTTGATGGATCCAACAGCAACCAGTCCATCCCCTTGGCACAGAAAGAGTTTTTACAAACAGCCCTTTGGGGAATTCCCCACGACATCACCGGCGGCTTTGTGGGAACTAAGGATTATTACAATGAGCGGGGTTCTGTTTTTATTCATCCCGATAACATCGAGGAACTCCAAGCCCTGTTCGACCAGGGGGAAGCTTGCTATCCCAATGAAGGATAAATTGAATTTAATCTCTACATAGTTAGACTTTTTTTCAAAAAATATTTCAGTTTTTATTCTCAATTCAGGATTTTTTAAATGCGTATTTTTCCTGTATTTTTACTAACTTTCAGCCTTTTTTTAATCAAGGAAGAAATAGTTACAGCAGAAGTTAAAGTTTCTGCGCCGGTGGTTAATCAATCTGGCATTAAGCTAAATCTTGAGCGACAATTTACGGGGTCTGATGTGGCTATTAACCGTATCCATTTTAGTCCCGACGGACAATTTTTACTAACGGCGGCCGCGGATGGCATGGGCACTTTATGGACTAAAGAAGGGGAAATGCTGGGGCAACTACAGGGTCAAAAGCCCCCCATGTTCAATGCTCGTCTTTCCCCCGATCGCCAAATTTTAATCACCACTGGCTATGACGGTACCATTCGCTTGTGGAATTTGCAGGGGGAGCTACTGGAGGAACAACAGCCCCATCGAGCAGCGGTGGCCGATGCCATATTTAGTCCCGACAGTCAAATCATTGTCACCTGTTCTGATGATGGTCAAACTAAAATTTTTACCCGCCAAGGTCAAGAAATAGCTAGTGTTTTAAAATCAGGTACAGCTCGAAATTTGGCGTACCATCCCCAGGGGCTTTTAATTGCTAGTGTTTCCGATAGCGGTTCCCTCCATTTAATTAATCCCAACGGCAAAATTGAACGGGAAATTGCCACAGGCCAAGGGCGAATTAATAATGTTAACTTTAGTCCGAATGGTGAACAATTATTAACTTCAGGCATTAATGGTTCTGCCAAGTTATGGAATTTAGCAGGGGAATTAATCCATGAATATAAAGTTGTGCCCACCGGTTGGGTTAACAGTGCCCAGTTCTATCCTAAAGGTGAATGGCTAGCCACCGCCAGTGACGACGGTACGATTAGATTTTGGCAAAAAGATGGTCAATTAATTTATGAATTACCGTTGGTTAATGCCCGCTTAACTAGCTTGAGTTTTTCTCCCGATGGCAAGCAGTTAGCGGCCACCAGCAGTCAGGGACAGGTTTGGGTTTTTAATTTATCTTATTAAGGATTAATAGCAAGATGAAACATAAATTTCTAGTTAGTTTTTTACTGGGATTAACCATTAGTTTTGCCGGCGCCCAGGTTATTGCTAAAACGCCCTCGGTTAATAACGCCCCTGTAACGCGGAGTGTAAACCAATCCCCCATTCAGCTAGAAGTTATTAAAAGTTACCAGGGTCATACGCTCAAAGGGGAAGCAATTATTCAAATTCATTACAGTCAAGATGGCAATTATTTGCTCTCTACTGCCACCGATGGTTTGGCTAAACTTTGGACAGCGGATGGAGAATTGGTGCGGGAATTTGCTGGTAAGCCTGTAGCTATGATTTTTAACGGTGCCTTTAGCAGGGACGGGAAAGCCATTATTACCGCTGGCTACAACGGTGTTGCCCGTATTTGGGATGTGCAGGGCAATGTATTGGGGGAAATTCTAGGCCACACTTCTGCTGTTACCGATGTAGTTTTCTTCAGTGATGATATGGGGGTAGTCACCAGTTCCGATGACGGCACTATTGAAGGTTGGTCAAACATTAAAGAACCACTGTTTACTGTAACTCGTCCTGGGGTGAGTCGTAATATGGACTTTAATGCTCAGACAAACTTGATTGCTGTCACCCAAGATATTGGCGAAATTACGTTACTAAATCCCGCTGGAAAAGTTGTAAGAATTATCGAAACCGACCAAGGTCGCCTCAATGATGTCAATTTTAGTCAAGATGGTAAGTTGTTAGTTACAGCTGGTTTTGATGGCACAGCTCGAGTGTTTAATCTTGATGGCCAAGAAATATTAAAAATTGATGTGCTTGATGATGGGTGGGTTACTGGGGTTGCCATCAACCAAGACAATTTAATCGCCACCGTTTCCGACGATGGCATTTTAAGAGTGTGGAATTTGCAGGGACAATTATTGGGGCAATACAATCCCAATTTAGAAAGATTGGGCAGTGTGTCTTTCCATCCCAACGGCAAAAATTTGGCGATCGCCGCTTACCACGGCACCATTATTTTGCTGGAGTTGCAATAAATAGGAAGAAGACTGATATTCACGCCCAATTCCTAACTATTTTCACTTAACGTAAATCTGGCAGAACAGCATCCCGACCTTTAATGGCACAACCTTCGTCCACCATCCCAATGGGAGTGCCGGAAACCCCCAAGCCTCCCACCACTTTGCCCTGGGAAACCAAGGTCACTCCACCGGGAAAAAGGGTGATGCCCGTGAGGGGATCGGCGGGCATGGGCCATGTGCCCACTCCCTGGGCTCCCTTTGCTTGCATTGACGCCAAAATACCAGAAGTCCTGTCCAAATTATGATTGGTGGCTAGGGTAACAGCGGAATAGGCTTTATTGAATGAAGTTTGCACCGTATGCACCAGGGCCCCATCGCTACGAATGACCACCAACACATTACCTTCGGGATTGACGACGGTGGCCGTAACCCCATAACCTTCCTGACGACAAGCGGCGATCGCCGACTGGGCCGCTTTAATGGCAATATCCGCAGGTAAAACGGGGGTTTCTTCTAGGGCCAAGGCCGGTAGAGCTAAACCCGTTAAAGCAATGGTAGTTAGTAGCGGAGCAAAAGTAAATTTGAGCATGGTGAAATTCCTTGTTTGACAACAAAATTGCTGGGATATTTTCGGCTAATTATTCGGTTAATTAACTGGTGGCACCGGGAACAAAATTAGGCACATTGGGATAAACATTTTGAATATCTTCCCGAATGGTATTGGGGTCATTTAAAGCAAAGTTGGCAATGTCAATTTTTTTCATAAATGCCACCCCTGGTTTTGCCATCACATACTTAAGAAAATCTTCAAACACATAAACATGCTCCGGCCGTTGCAGGCGATCGTGCATTGTTACCGCCATCATCCGTCGTCGATAGGCCGCTTCCTCATAAAGGCGATCGAAAGAGTTTTTTAACTCGGTTAAGTACTGGCCAGAGGAAAAGAAGCGGGCCTCATAAGCACGAATATCATTCAGATAAACGGCGTAGGGCACCACCATGATAGATTTGCCGTTGTTGAGGTTAACAATGAAAGGTTCATCCCGGCTGACATCATCAATGTGATAAACAAAACCCAATTCATTCAGTACAGTAAGAATATTGACAGAACCCCGTAAACCCGGGGCATTGTAGCCCACTGCCCGCTGTCCTGTAACTTTTAGGATTATGTCCACATTACGTTGAATAAAGTCCCTTTCCTGGGGCGCGGTCATATTAAATTCATTATCCCAGTCCCAACCATGGGCCGCCGCTTCATGGCCCCGTTGGACAATTTCCTTGGCCCGGTCTGGATACATTTCCACCGTGCGCCCAGACATGTGGGAAGTGATTTTAATTTTGTACTTATCTAGTAAATCGAGAATACGGGGAACCCCTTCCGTATAGCCATAGCGGTACCAAGTAATGGTGGGCATATCGTAGTAATCCGGCGGCGGGGTGAAGTTTCCAAAGGGAGTAGGAGCGCCTTTGGCCGGCTGACTGCCTGTTTCAAACATTAAAGACAGGGAAATAGGCAAACGGATATTGTCGGGCCAAAATTTACCGCCCCTAGTGCTAGATTGTTGCGCCAACAGTGGCTTATTCCCCATCAAAGCGTAACTGGCGATCGCCCCGGCTCCGGTGGCCAGGCCATATTTAAACAGATCTCTTCTTTGCATAATTCAGAACTCCTTGGTGGTTGTAAAAGTGGTTAAAATTGCCTGGAAAATTTCCTCCGGTGCTTCCTCGGGAATGTAATGGCCACACTGTTCAATCACGTAACCGGTAATGTCATTACAATAGGGAGATAAACCGTTATAAATTAAGGATTTAGTGGCAAATTCTCCCCCCATGGTAAAAATTGGCTGACTGAAATGCGTCTCCGCCGTGGGAGTATTAGCCTTTGTTGTTTCCTCTAGGGCGGAGTACCAAAGAAAACCAGCTTTCATTGCCCCAGGACGACTATAGTAACGGGCATAGTAATCCATAACTTCGGGGGTAAGATTCTGCTTCCGTTTAGATTTATTAGTGAAATACCAACTGAGATATTCATTTTCTTTTCCTGTTACCAAACTACTTGCTAAATCCGGCACCATATGGAAGTAGAACTGCCAAACTTTTGGTGCATTAACCACAGAGAAGAAATCGTTACTAACCAAACCGGGAATAGCTGCATCGATTAATCCTGCCCCCAACACAGCTTCTGGAAAAAATTTCAGCACTGTAAAGGCAACCCAAGCCCCCACATCATGGCCCACTAAGTAAAAAGAACTAATTTCTTTTTTGGCTAAAAAGGCTTTAATTTCCCTCGCCGCTGTGCCGCAATCATAGGGGCCGTCGGGAATATCGGAATCCCCCTGACCCCTCATATCCAGGGCAATTACCCGGAAATGCTCTCCCAATTGTTCTAGCAATAGCCGCCAGACGTAGCAGGTTTGGGGCCAGCCCCCCAGTAGAAGTAATGATTGCCCGCTTCCCCCTTCAATGGCATGAAGATTCACTCCTTCAACGTCGGTATAGGTATGCTCAAAGCCTGATGGCAAGGCGATAGGAATAAAGGGGCTATTCATAGATTATTGACTGAGTAAATTTAGTTAGTTTGATACGTTTGTCGCAAAAATTTCAGTCCATCTTGGGCAAGGGCATTATTACTAGGGGCCACAGTGCGCCACAAGCGGGCTCCATTAGCCAATTCCTTATCCTCAAAATTAAAACTTTCAATGGTGACCCAACCTTGGTAATCCATGGTTTGTAAGGCTTTAAACCAATCGCCCCAAGCAAAGGAATCACTGCCGGGAGTGCCCCGGTCTTTGGCACAGGCATGGATATGAAAACAATGATTGCTCGCTTGTAAAAAAGCTTTGATTACATCCTTTTCTTCAATATTCATGTGGAATAAATCCAGTAATAGCCCCAGTTGAGGACAATCCACTGCATCGAGCAATTCTAAGCCTTGAGCTACAGTATTTAAAGCATAACCTTGAAAACGATTCAGGGGTTCCACAGCAAACTTCAGATCAGTTTTGATCAGAGTTTCCGCTACCAGCTTAAAGGCCTCCTGCATGCGAACATTTTCCCGTTTTTGCAGAGGTTCTCCACTGAGATAGCCCACAGGATGGGGGAACGGCCCAGAGAGTTGAATGATGCCGCATTGTTGACAGAATTTAATTGCCCTTTCTAGATAAGCAATGGATTCCCACCAGCAGTCTTCATTCTTGGTAGTCAAGGATAAACCCCGGGGTAAACTGGTGCAAAAGGTTAGCTCTACACCATACTTTTCGCCATAACTTTTAAGTTGGAGGGGATCGATTTGGTCGAAATAATGGGTAGCAATTTCTACCCCATCAAATCCCCACCTTTTGGCATCTTGGAAAACATATTCTTCATTACCAAGAAATTCTTTTTTCCAGATAAAAGTATGAACTCCAAACTTAATTTTGGGGGAAGAAATCATGAGCAGGTTACCGATTTATCACCACGGTTAAAAGCTTCAATTACCTCCACCATACGCTCCAAGTCTTTATCATTTTTTAGTTTGGCAATTTGGGCAGGTAATTTGTCACTAATGGTGTTGACATATTCCATGAAATAGGAACTTTGATTAATTCCATATTTGGGAGCTTCCGAAGCAAAGGCCGCCCTTTGGGCATTGGTCAATTCCGGTAAATTGTTCAAATCAGTAATGCGGGGCCCCACAGCTTGAAAATATTCCCGCATCCCACCGTCATGGTAGGGAAAATCCGGTGCAACTTCATTACGCATCCAAACAAAAACAATGGGTAATGTTTTATCCGTAGGATTAACAAAACCATGCATGTAATGGTTGGGAGAATAAATCAATTGTTTGGGCTCGCTTTGAATGCTATACAAATCTCCCCGACCGGCTCCCCCGACCACAGGTAACTCGTCCATATTGGGATATTGTTTAGTGCTGTGGAACAGTTCAATACCGCCTTCCGGAGTCCAAAACCATTCATTGATGAAGTAATGAATATGGGGCATGGGGCCGCCTCCAGGGGGAATTTGGGCGTGGGCGATGGCAAAACCAATGTCCTTGGCACTACAGGAAGCAATATCAAAAATTTCGTTGGCAGGAGTATAAATTAGCAGGGGATCCGCTAATTTGGGCATGGGAATATCATCAAAGGTATGAATTTCTGTTTCTGCGGCAACGCTAAAATTTTGCAAAAACAGAATAGTCCCCAACGTCAGAGTTAAAACTAGACCAATACCCCAAAGTTTAACTTTCAATAGCATAATTGCTTCTCCAGGCTAATTTAGATTTAAAAACCAAATTTTTGCTTGATAAACGTGTAAGTGACTTGGCCTAAAAGACAGGCTCCGGCAGCGACTAAGCCTTCAAAAGGGGGAACTGGCAAGGGGAGTTTGAAAAAGCCAAAAATCACTCCTAAGATCCAGCCGCCAAGAATGGCAAAGCCTAGTTCTTTACTCATAAATTTTCCCAGAAATTGTTGAAAGTATTAAAAGCATTTAACAGTTGCATCGCCTTGATTGTAGGCATTGATAGTGTCGATAATCCGGTTTAAGCTCTGATCATTTTCTAACTTAGTTAATGACGTTGGTAGCTTGCCGCTAACCCCATCTACATACTCAAAAAAGTAGTAGCTTTGGTTAATACCGTAAAGGGGAGCATGGCTGACAAATTCTATTTTGGATTCCTCTGTGATAGCTGGCAAATGCTTTAAATCTTTGATGGGAATGCCCACGTCCTGGAAATATTCCCGGATGCCACCGTCATGCAATTCGTATTCAGGAGAAATGCCGTCTTCCAACCAAATAAAGGTCAAAGGACGGGTTTCCGTGGTGGTATTGGCAAAGCCATGGACTCGATATTTGGGCCCGTAAACGATCTGATTGGGTTCAGTATTAACAGTGTACACAGTGGTATTGCCGGCCTGTTCATCGGTGGCGGGATTCTCCAAATCGGGGTACTCTTTCACACTTTGAAATAATTGCAGTCCCCCTTTCGGAGTCCAAAACCACTCATTGGTGTAATGATGGATGTGAGGTAGTGGTCCCGCCCCTGGGGGAATCTGGGCTTCCGCAATGGTGAAACCAATACCATCGGCATTGCAAGTGGAAAATTCAAAAATTTCCCCTGCTGGTCCCAGAATTTTTTCTGTTTTTTCTATGTTGGGATGGGGAAAATTATCCAACGTAGAAATTGCCAAGGCTTTAGGAATTGCTATGGTCAAAGTGCCTAAAACTATCAGTAAAATGAGGCACAACTTGGAAAGTAATGGGGATAAACGTAAAGTTTTCATGGCGTTGACTAGGATTTGAGGAAAACTTACAATGTCTGCGTTTCGGCTATTTTATAAATCTTAATTTCGGCTGGCTTAGCTAATAAATCAGGAGATTTTTCCACAAATTCATGGAAGTAGGGGGTTTGAAAATGATAGTCGAGGGCCGCTCGATTCCGCCAAACTTCAAAAAAAAGAAAAGAATTATCTTCTGTTTCATCCTCATAAAAACTGTAGGAAATACAACCGGGTTCCGACCGAGAAGGCTCAATAAATGTCTGGGATAGGGCAATAAATGCTTCTTTTTTATCGGGTTTTACCTTGATGTTGCCCGCTACGACAATGGGATCGTCCGCCCCCTTAACATCTTCTGCCAAACTAGGAGATGGCAGCAAGAAAATGCTAGTAAACACCAAAAAGGAAAGGATAATGGTCAGCCCTCTTTTTAGCAATGCTGCTCTGTTACCAGACAGAAAAAAATCAGCTCTCATGTTCAGATATATTAATAAGTTGTCCAGGTCATATCAGCTATACCTTGATTAAGTACCCAGGGTAAATCAAGCCAGCCGATTGCCGCAATCTTGCCAATTATCAGGCATTATAGGAATCTTCCCTAGCTTAGGCTTAGTACGTTTACAAATATTTACATGGTTAAATTTTGGCGATCGCCAATGGACAGTCTAGGGACAATTGAAATGTCAAGAATTATTGACTAATTGTCGAGGAATGATAGCGGCAAAACGTCGAAATGGGTCAAGCTGGATTCCCTCAGTAACATTTCGTTACAGTGGTAATTTAGTCGGGAGATTATGCTATGCTTTGCACCAAATTAGTTCTCTTTGAATTTTTCTTTCGGAGTGTCGAGTATTCGGGTTCTGAATGGGTGAATTTTTTCAAGCCCGTCGCCCGTCGGAACTGAACCCCGCTTTGCTTAAATTAAACTGATTACTTTTAGTTATCTTGGCAAATCATCTATGTCATCAAGAAAAAATTACTACTTAGGTTTGAAAGCGGACTATTCCCAGCCCGGCCTTGTGCCCGATACCCTCAAGGAGAAATTAATCGCTGAAGGCATTGCCTACGTAGCCCAAAAGGAAGCCACCCTACCGGCGATCGATGATTCTTACACCCTGGAAATTATTGAACAGGAAAACAAAGATTGGTGGCCAACCCACTGTGAAGCTTTGCGACAGGGTCGGGGAGATATTTTAACCGGGGAATACCGGGAAGATTTGGTTTACTTTTGCCAAGATGGTCCCTACTCTGGCTTGGAACAACAACAGGAACGGGAAAAACATTGGTGGGCTTTAATTGCTCAGCCTGGGGTTACCATGGTCTGGCCCATTGTCATGTTTTACGGTGAACATACTTTCTTTGAATGGAAATGTGTGGACGATGAAACCCACGAAACGATCGCCAAGGGCAATGTCACCTGGGTGCGCCGGGGTCACCGGGGTGGCTGCTATTTAAAAACAGAACAACTCACTTTTTATCGGGACGTGTTTGCTCCTGATAGTTTACTAAAACTAATCACTACCTAGGAGTTAGCCCCATGAGTGAGTTTAAAAACGCTGTGCTGGATGATAAAGACCTCCAGGCAGGTCTGAGCGGGATTAATCCTAAATTTGGTGATTTTTGCACCAGGGTAGCGGGGGAAGCCTGGGGTTTGCCATTAATTGATCAAAAAACTAAAGCCCTAATTGTCATTGCGGTGGATGTGGCTAATCAGACCCTCAGTGGCCCTTTTCAAGCCCATGTGGATATGGCCCTAAAACAGGGTGCTACTAAGGAAGAAATTGAAGAAGTGCTCTCCTTCATGTGTGTTTATGGTGGGTTTAATAAAGCCGCTGGAGCTTTTGCCGCCCTAAAAGAAATTTTCGAGCAAAATTCTTAGATAACTTTTAAAAATCCCCCCTGGTTCCCAACCTCGGGGAAATTTATCCCTCGTCAAATTAGGAGCTTTATGACCACAACAAAAGGCAAGATTGGTGTCTTAATCGAAGAACATTTTGATGGCACTGAGTATCGCTGGTTCAATGAGTATTTTCCCGCCCAGGGCTATGAAGTGGAATATATCAGCCATTTGTGGGGACAACCGGAACTGAAGTTTGGTTCTAACCCAGAAAATGACCAAGTGGAATACCACGTCACCGTAACCACGGAAGTGAATGATATTGACCCCAAAGATTACAAGGGCATTATTGCCATTGGGGCCTACGCCATGGATCGCTTGCGGTACCAAGCCACCGTCAAAAAAGGTGAAAAAAATCAAGCCCCCGCAGTTGTTTTTCTCCGTAAAGCAGCGGCCACTGAAGGGTTAAAACTGGGAACCATTTGCCATAGTTTATGGCTATTTTGCGCCGATCCCGATCTGCTTAAAGATAAAAAAGTCACCTGCGCCCACAACATTATTTGTGACGTGGAAAATGCTGGAGCGGATGTGGTGTATGAAGGGGATCAGACTGCCGAGTTGGTAATTGACGGCGATCTAATTACCGGCAAACATCCAGGCATGATTGAAGAATTTGTCAAAACTTTTGTTGAGCAAATCGAAGCTTAAAAACCTTTCCTTCCTTCCCGTGGCATCAACATATGAGTCCCAAAATTAACTTTCCTTTTTCCGATCTGATTGCAGGTTATGTGACAAGTTACGACCAAGAAGCGGATATTTTTGGTCTGAAAACCTCCGACGGCCAAGAGTTTCAGGTCAAACTTAGTCCCATGGCCTACGCCAAAGTGATCCAAAACTTTGATGAAGGTTATCCCGACGCCACCGGCACTATGCGGACTTGGTTAACCTCAGGGAGGTTTCTGTACGTTTACGGCGTTTTTTACCCCGATACGGCTATTTTTGACGGGAAGCAGGTGGTCTTTGCAGGCAAAAAGCCAGCGGAATACGTGTTTGAGAAACAGGATTGGTGGATTAAACAGGTAAACTCCCTCGGTAAGTTTTTTATCAAAGCCCAATTTGGCGACGGGGAGATTGATTACCGCCATTACCGCACCGATTTGTCCATGAGTGGGGAGCGGTCAACGGTAAATTTTCGCCAAGAAACGGATACCATTTCCCGGCTGGTGTACGGTTTTGCTACCGCCTTTATGATGACCGGGGATGACCAATTTTTGGAGGCGGCGGAAAAAGGTACGGAGTATTTACGAGAGCATATGCGCTTTGTCGATAAGGACGAGGACATTATTTACTGGTACCATGCCATTGATGTGCAGGGGGAAAAAGAACAAAAAATCTTTGCGTCCGAATTTGGCGATGATTACGACGCCATTCCTGCCTACGAACAAATCTACGCTTTAGCCGGCCCCATCCAGACCTACCGTTGCACTGGCGATCGCCGTATTCTCCATGACGCAGAACAGACCATTAAACTGTTCGACAAATTTTTCCTAGACAAGAGCGAATATGGGGGCTATTTTTCCCATCTCGACCCTTTGATGTTGGATCCCCGCAGTGAATCCCTCGGTCCCAACAAAGCCCGGAAGAACTGGAACTCCGTGGGGGATCACGCTCCGGCTTATCTAATTAACCTATGGTTGGCCACCGGGGAGCAAAAATATGCCGATATGTTGGAATATACCTTCGACACCATTGAGAAATACTTCCCCGACTACGACCATAGCCCCTTTGTGCAAGAACGTTTTTACGAAGACTGGAGCCACGACACCACTTGGGGCTGGCAACAAAATCGGGCGGTGGTGGGGCACAACCTCAAAATTGCCTGGAATTTGATGCGGATGAATAGCCTCAAGTCCAAAGAAAAATATGTGGAGTTAGCCAAGAAAATTGCTGACCTGATGCCGGCGGTAGGTAGTGACCAACAGCGGGGCGGCTGGTACGACGTGGTAGAAAGGTTGTTGGATAACCATAGCCGTTGCCATCAATTTGTTTGGCATGACCGCAAAGCCTGGTGGCAACAGGAACAGGCGATTTTGGCTTATCTAATTTTGGCTGGTATTTTGGACGATGAAGAATACCACCGCCATGGCCAGGAGGCATCCGCTTTCTATAACGCTTGGTTCCTAGATTTAGAAGATGGGGGCATTTACTTTAACGTCCTTGCCAACGGCATTCCCTACCTAGCGGGGGGTAATGAACGGGCTAAGGGTAGTCACTCCATGAGTGGTTACCATTCCTTTGAACTTTGTTATCTAGCGGCGGTGTACACCAATTTTCTGATCACCAAGCACCCCATGGATTTCTATTTCAAACCCTTGCCTAACGGTTTCCCCGACGGTATTCTGCGGGTATCCCCGGATATTCTTCCCCCTGGCAGTGTGGCGATCGCCAGTGTGGAAATTGACGGCAAACCCTATGAAAATTTCGATGCCCAGGGCTTAACTGTGACCTTACCCGACAGCCAAGAACGGGTCAAAATCAAAGTTCGTTTAGTCCCCACTGCCTAAGCCCCATGGATATTCAAATTAATCAACAGGAAGACATTACCGTTGTCACCCTTAGCGGGGAAGTGGACGCCAACACGGCCCCGAAAATCCATGAAGTGATTCTGCCCCTAGCGGAACCGGGGTCAAAAATTCTTCTGGACATGACCGCTGTGCCCTATATGTCCAGCGCGGGGTTAAGGCTTTTGCTCTATCTCTACCGCCAAACCACCGCCAACTCAGCCCAATTAGTATTAGTAGGGCTTTCGGAGGAGTTGATCGACACCATGGCCGTGACCGGATTTCTTGACTTTTTCACCACCCGTCCCACCCTAGCCGAAGGCAAAGAGGCATTCTAGCAGGACACCATGGAACGCATAGATATTCATCCCACCCACACCGTTAACGGTTACAAACTCCGCTGTGGCCAGCCCTTCCCCTTTGGGGCCACCATTGTGCCGGGGGGAGTTAACTTTTCCATTTACTCTAGCCATAGCACCGCTTGCACCCTAGTACTGTTTGAGAAGCGGGCTCCCCAGCCCTTTGTGGAGATTCCCTTTCCAGAATCTTTTCGCATTGGTAATGTCTATTGCATGGTGGTGTTTGACCTGGATTTTGAGAATCTGGAATACGGCTATCGCATGGAAGGCCCCAATAACTTCCAGCAGGGCCATTGGTTCGATCCCAGTAAAGTCCTTCTTGATCCCTACGCCAAAGTGGTCAGTGGCCGGGATGTTTGGGGCACCCAACCCAATTGGGATGATATTTATCAACACCGGGGCCGCCTCAGCTTTGACGATTTTGATTGGGAAAACGATTCCCCCCTGGATGTTCCCCTCGAAGACATGGTCATTTATGAAATGCATGTGCGGGGTTTCACCAAAGATCCTTCCTCCGGAGTAAAGGAAAATCACCGGGGCACCTTTGCCGGCATTCTCAGCAAAATTCCCTATCTACAGGAATTGGGTGTTAATACCATAGAATTAATGCCGGTATTCGAGTTTGATGAGTTTGAACATAGTCGTTACCACCCAGAAACGGGGGAATTTTTAGTTAACTACTGGGGTTATAGCACCGTTAACTTTTTTGCACCTAAAGCGGGTTACGCTGCCACCGGTAAATTCGGCATGCAGATTGACGAGTTGAAAAACCTAGTCAAGGAACTGCATAAAGTAGGTATTTCCGTCATTTTGGATGTGGTTTTTAACCATACGGCGGAGGGCAATGAACGGGGCCCCACCATTTCCTTTCGAGGATTGGATAACAAAACCTATTACATGCTCACCCCGGAGGGTTACTATTTCAACTTTAGTGGCACTGGCAATACCTTAAACTGCAATAATCCCATTGTGCGGGGCATGGTGCTGGACTGTCTGCGATACTGGACAGCGGAATTTCACATTGATGGTTTTCGCTTTGATTTAGCCTCTATTTTGGGAAGGGATCCCTGGGGTTACCCCTTGGCCAATCCCCCCCTATTGGAAACCCTCGCCTTTGATCCCATTTTGGCCCGTTCCAAACTTATTGCTGAAGCCTGGGATGCCGGTGGGCTATACCAAGTAGGATCTTTCCCCAGTTATGGCCGCTGGGCCGAATGGAATGGGAAATACCGAGATACGGTGCGAAAATTCATTAAAGGAGATGCGGGGGTAATTGGGGAAATGGCCCAAAGGCTACAGGGTTCCCCCGACCTTTATCAAGGAGCCGGACGACCTCCCTCCACTTCGATCAATTTTGTGACGGCCCACGACGGCTTTACCCTGGCGGATTTGGTAGCCTATAACGGCAAACATAATTACGCTAACGGGGAAAATGGCAATGATGGAGCCAACGACAATTACAGTTGGAACTGCGGGGTAGAAGGTCCCACCGATAACCCTGATATCCTCAGACTCCGGGCCCGGCAAATGCGGAATGCGATCGCCATTTTGTTGGTGAGTCAGGGGGTGCCGATGCTGTTGATGGGAGACGAAATGGGCAAAACCCAAGACGGTAACAATAATACCTATTGTCACGATTCCCCTTTCAATTGGCTCAATTGGCATTTACTTGAACAAAACCAGGCTTGGTTTCGGTTTGTCAAACACTGCATTGCCTTCCGTTTAGCCCACCCTGTATTACGCAACAGTGAACATTTCCAAAACTGCGATTACCTTGGTGTGGGATTTCCCGATATTAGTTGGCACGGAGTCAAGCCCTGGCATGCTGACTGGTCCGCTGATAGCCGAGTTTTAGCTTTTATGCTTTGTGGTCGCCATGCCAAAGGTGGCCGAGTTAAGGATAATCAAATTTATGTGGCCATGAATATGCATTACGAAAGTCTTTGGTTTGAACTGCCAGCTCCCCCGGTGGGTACCACTTGGCACGTTTTTGCCAACACAGGGGCCCAGCCTCCGGAAGATATCCATGCCCCCGGGCAGGAGCCCCCCCTCTCTTCCCAATCATCCCTACTCATTGGCGATCGGAGTGTTGTTATTTTACTAGCTAAATAAATTGTCTTAAATTTCCCTTTCCCTTCAATTCACCATTATTTAGATTTTTGTAAAAAACCATGGCTTTCAACATCGAATCGGAAATTATTAATAACGCTGCTAAATTAACCCTAATTGGTGAACTAGACGGCGGTACTGCTCCTTTGTTTAAGGAAAAAATCGAAGAAGTTGCCCAAGCAGAAATTTCAAAACTAGTGTTAATGATGGATCAATTGGAATATATGTCCAGTGCCGGTTTACGTATCTTAGTTTTTGCCAAACAAAAAATGGGCAGTGGCGTGGAGATATTTTTAGTGGGCACCCAAGAAATGGTCAATGATACTATTGAGCAAACTGGATTACACCACAGTTTTCATTTAGTGGAAAGCTATGATTTTCATTCCTAGACAACAAAATTTTGCCAGTGCATAGTTGAAAATCAACGGCATAAATGGAGGAGATAGGACATTAGTAAGGAGCTAAATTACTTCTGGTAAATTAAACCAATGAAAATGAAACTGATTCAACCTTTCATACAATCAATTCGGTTTCGCATTGTTGGACTTCTCCTGCTTTGTCTGATTCCTCCTACCTTAGGAGGGATTTTTCTTATCGACTCCTATACTGGAAGACAATTAAAAAAAATTGCAGAGCAAGATCTTCAAAGCCGGGCAAGATTGATTACCCAATTGGTATCCCGTTCAGATCGAGAGCGTCAACAAAGTACGGCTTTTGTTGCTTCCCAACCGGCAATAGTCGAATTCAACGTTGAGGCATCTCAGTATTTTTTAAACGAGTTCATTAAATTTCACCAATGGAATGGGTTCTTCGTTGTTGCCAACCAAGAGGGGGAACTAGTTGCGGGCAGTGATGGTGCCAACCAAGAAAAAGGATTACCTCTTAAGCACTGGTTTGAAGAAGTAAAAGATAAAAATCGACATTTAAACCGACTATTTCCTGGAAAGACCTATGCAGAGAGCAAAGATTGTTTAATCGTGCCTATCCACAGCAAAAATGATCAAACTCAAATTGGCATTGTTGTGGAATGTATTCCCTTACCAGTTATTGCTGATTTTGTTCAAAAAATTTTAAAAGATGCTGAGCTTGAGCGTATTTTATTAGTCAATTATGAGGGGTATATTTATGCCGACACCGATCTCAAAAATTACAGCGTACTAGAAAACAGAAAAAAATCTCCCCTTGTCAATCGGCTGCTCAATAACCAAAGTGGGTTTGTTTATAGTCAAGGTAAGTTTTCCTATCTTTCTCCTGTCCATCTGCGGGGAGCCAAAACCTGGGGATTAATTGTAGAAAATTCAGAATCTGACATTCAAGCAGCTATTTTGAATGTTAATAGAATTGGTTATCTGCTAGTTTTAGTAATTGGGGGAATTGTGGCCTATGCTTCCTGGATGGTAATCCACCACAGCACGGTTCCTATTTTGGATCTAACTAAGGCTTCCCAGGCGATCGCCGCGGGAGATTTAGATTATGAAATCAATATTAACCAGGGCAATCGTCAGGATGAAATTGGTATTTTGGGTAATAGTTTTATCTACATGAAAAACCAAATTAAAACCCTGATAGCTCAGGAAGTTAAGGATGGGGTTAACCGTTTGGAATTAGAAAAAGGTCGACAAATTCAGCAAAACTTTTTACCCATTAGCTTGCCTGATTTACAACAGTGGCAGATAAATGCTGTTTTTGAACCGGCTCGCTCTGTTTCTGGAGATTTTTATGACGCCTTTTTGTTAGGTGATGATTATTTGGCGATCGTGATTGGTGACGTATGCGATAAAGGGGTAGGTGCCGCTATGTTTATGGGGTTATTCCGCAGTTTATTGAGGGTATTTTCTGGGGAAACAATGCCTGGGGATACCTGTATCCGCGACGTTAATTATAAATGCAGCGCCAATGATGGCAATGGCAAAAAAAAAGTTATCGTGCAATTTTTAAATGCAGTGCGACTTACTAATGATTACATTGCCACAGAACACGGAGACATGGCCATGTTTGCCACTCTATTTTTTGGTGTAATTGATATTAGTAATGGTAATCTGAGCTATATCAATGCTGGCCATGAACCAGTTTTTATCTTAAGTTCTGAGGGTATTAAGCATAGATTAAAATCCACTGGTCCTGCGGTAGGAATGATGCCCAATTCTACTTTTACAATTGATAGTTTAAAAATTGATCCTGGAGAAATGTTAATTGGTTATACTGATGGCGTTACCGATGCTCGATCGCCAACTAAAGAATTTTTTGGTCGTCAACGATTGATGGAAACATTAACAGCCAATTTTTCAGCAAAAACAGAAATTCTAGACATAATTAAACAAGAATTAATCAGCCATATTGATGGTTCTATTCAGTTCGACGACATTACTATGATTGCTGTTTACCGTAATTAGATGCCATGACTATTTTAAATTTTTCCGCTGATCTAAATGCCTTAAACAGCATTGGCAAACATATTCTAGAGCAAGCTCAAGCGGTTGGATTACCCAAAAAAAGAGCTTATAAACTAAGATTGGCGGTGGATGAACTAGCAACTAATATTATTAATTATGGCTATGCCAATGCACCGGGTCATAATCAAATTAGCATCCAAGTAGAAGCGGATGATTGTCAATTAAAGGTTACTATGGTGGACACTGGCTTGCCCTACGATCCCCGCGATCGCCAATTTGATCAATCAATTCTTAGTCTGGAAGCAGAAGATCGACCCATCGGTGGACTAGGGATTTTTTTGGCTCTGCAAAGTGTAGATGAATTTACCTATGAAGTGAGGGGAAATAAAAATATTAGTTGTTTAGTCATGAATTTTGATCCTCCGGGCAATGATTAATGTTACGAGAGAAAGTAAATTAATTGAATAATTGCTACAATTACCAACATTTAAATATTTGATTTGCCCACTGCAACCTTTTCTTTGTTATTGTTTCTTTTTTCATGGCGATGTTACCTCTGCCAAACTATTGCCGTATTGCCCCGCGCCAACCAGAACCATTATCTAAATTTCACGGCCAGCAGTCTATTAGGTTGCAAAGTTTTCCTGAGCTCTGTTTAAGTTTACCTGAAGGCAGTCATTATTTGACTGCAAGAATGAATTTATATGAACATTTTGGTTATGATCAGGTGTTTAAAGCTTGCATTGATTACCTAGAAAAAGCCCTAGAAAAATTGGGAATACTAGATAGCGATATTCCAGCTAGGTTATTGCTAGTTTTTCCCGATCACACCCGCACCGCCATTGCGGCTCGCCTACTGTTAGACGCTATTTTTTACTTCCAGGAAACCTATAAACATTTACAATTCAGCATCCTTTTTGGTTTAGGTACCCATCCCCCTATGACACATAAAAATGTGAGTGAATATTTGGGGGAGGAGCGTTATCAAAAATTGATTAATCTGGGAATTACTATTCGTCAACAGACCACAATTGCCCCCGTGGAACCCCAAGTAAAAATTAAGGTGCAAGATCGATTAAAAATCGATGAAGTTTCCAATTACAGTCTTGCAAATTTGAATAGAAACACTGCCCAGTTACAAGAGGCGATCGCCCATTTAAATACCGTTAATTTATCTGATTTAGATGAAAATTTATTGATAAAAAACCAATTTGATTTCCCTAATCTAACCAATGAGTTAAATCAAAAATCTCAAATAAAAACAACAAAACTATCCGATAATTTCAATCCGTCTCAAGAATATTTTCTTTCTTTGCCTGGGGAATTATGGCAACATCACCTTACTATTGTAGCAGGAGACACAGAGATACATCCCTACGAAAGAAGGGGCGGAAGTGGCGGCTTGAATAAAATGTTAGTGGTAGGTTTGGCCAATATTCAGGCCATTCGTCGTAGTCATAGCACCAAAGTTTTACTAAGTTCGCCAATCAGTCTAGACCTAACACAAAATGCCTTTGTTCATACCTTGGATTATTTAGTAGAGTGCTTTAATCAATCTCTATTAACTCGCACTCCTTGCCTTGCTCGCACCTATCCCCTCGGCTTTTCCGTTGTTTCCTTGGAAAATCAGCATGTTAATGGTTTTTGGTTCGGCCAAAAGGATCAAGACCGACAAGCTCTGACGGCGATCGCCAAAGAAAGTCGCACTGTTCATTTACCAGAAAAAATTCACATTCTAGTGGTGGATACAGATATCAAAAAAGGCACTGATATTTTAGCTGGCGCTAGAGCTTTACAATACGTATGCGAGTGGGATAGTCAAGAAAATTGTCTGCTAGCCGATACTCCTCGTCAAAGAGTTGCCCTCCTATTTAACCCTTGTCTGGAACAACAAAACCATGGTGGTATTGGTAACCAAGGGACTAAAAAGCAATTAGATGTCTTGCAAAAAATAGTGCACAGCAAAATAAAATTATTTAGTAGTCAGTTACAAATGTGTGAAAATTTCGATGATGTAATTGGTATTATCAAAACTTACCGTCGACAAGTTTTAACTGCTTGGTATCACCATTTACAACTCATTAGTGAATTTGATGATTTTCTTGTAATGATCAGAAATGTAGTGTTGATTATCCAAGAGTTGCCTAACTCATCTAAACACCAAATTAATACTAGGGAATTTCTGCAAGCAACCTTAGCCAATTATGTCAATGAATACAGTGAAGAGGCAAAATCTATTCAAGAATTACTTGATATTTATCTCACCCACGAAAATTTAGGAGCAGTGATTACTAAAATAGATCAACTCCAGCAATATTATCAATTATCTGAAGGTTTGGGAGAAGGTGGGCAAAGAGTTTTACGTTGTTTAAAATTACTGCATAAATTTGAAACTTTTTTGCTAGCCACGGACAATCAAACCGTACTAGATTATTTGGCTAAACTAGATCCCGATTTGAACAACTATCTTCCTCCAGCATTAAGGAAAACATTAGATAAACAAAAAATTCGTCTAAATTTACTAGGAATTCGGGGCATTAATTTGACTGTTTATTCACCCCAACAATGTTTAGAATTAGCGATAAATTACGGGCAATATTACAATCACGAATCTCAAGACCTACGTATTGCTTTTCTACAAGAGCCGTTAATTGTTTACCATTAATCATGATTGACCAATGAATTCATTCTTGATTATTATTTTTCGACTGTATTTGCCTATTAGTGTGGCAATTTTAACTGGTGTTTTATTGAGTTTTTCCCTTGAAAAACTGCAGGGAAACTTTTCAAAAAAAAAGCATCTGTCCCTAGTAGTTCCCAATTACTTGGGCAAGTTTCTCTTTTGGTTTGGAGTTCCCCTAGGGGTAATTAACTTTGTTCATAAAGCGAATTTATCCGGAGGAATTTGGCTCTCCCCCATCGTAGCTTGGGGCGCGGTTTTACTGGGGATTTTTCTAAGCTGGCTCTGGGTCCAAACCCTTCTTCCCAAACCATCCCTTGCTTTCCAAACTAGTTTTACTTTAGTTAGTACAGTAGGTAACACTAGCTACATCGGCTTTCCAATTATTCTATTGCTTCCCCAACTGGGGCCAGACTATTTTGGTTGGGCAATTTTGTATGATCTTTTAGGAACTTTTTTAGCCGCCTATGGCTTAGGCTCAATTTTAGCCAGTCGTAGTTTACTTACTAATCCCAACAAAATAATCAGCTTTGGTCTCGATTCACCAGTATTTCCTATTAATCAAAAGACTATTACTGACCATATTAAGTCGTCTATATTAAGAATTTTTCAATGGCTAAAAAACAACTTAGTTATCTTAGTTAAAAATCCTACTTTAATTGCTTTTATCATTGGTTTGATTTTGCGTCCTATAGTCTTTCCTCCCTGGTTAGATATTTCCTTAGGGTGGTTTGCTTGGTCGATAATCATGCTTTCCCTAATATTGATGGGTATGCGGCTACAACAACTTGACTCATGGGGCAACATTAAGATTGCTTTCAGCGCTGTCTCGATTAAAATGCTTTTAGTTCCCCTAGTTATCGCCATGGCCCTAACCACTGCTGGATTAAGTGGCCCGCCTCGCCTAGTCTTGGTACTACAATCATCCATGCCTTCTGCTTTTGCTAGCCTGATATTAGCAGAGGCCTACGATCTAGACCGAGATTTGGTGGTGACGTGCTTGGGGCTAAGCTCTTTGATGTTATTTTTCACCCTGCCTTTCTGGCTATGGGGCTTTACCACTTGGTAAATTTGGTTACACAAAACTCGCCATTAATCACTGAATGGAATCAACATTTTGCATAAAACTTTACCAAATTTTTTATCTTTTCCTATTACTATTTGTCTGGTAACCTTTGGTTCTTTCTTCTTATTTAGCTGTAATTCAGGTCAGGTTAACCAAATTTTAACACCTGCTGATGACAATGTGTTAAACATATGGTGGAGTGAAGGTTATTACCCAGAAGAAACGGAAGCAATTCAATCTTCCATTGATGCCTGGCAGGCTGAAAGTCAAGCTAATGTTCAGATAATTTTTTTTAGTGAAAAAGATTTAGTGCAACAGTTGGAAAATGCCATCAAGGCCGGTAATCCACCGGATATTATTTATAGTTATAATCTTGATTTAGTACTTTTGCCCCGACTAGCATGGGAAGGAAAATTAGCTGATGTTTCTAGTATCATTGAGCCGATCAAACAATTTTATGATCCAGAAGCTCTTCAAAGCGTTAATTATTTTAATAATCAAACTCGCCAGCGTTCCTACTATGCTGTCCCCATTGCCCAACAAACAACCTATATTCATTATTGGCAAGATTTACTAGCCCAGGCGGAAATTAGCGACGCTCAGCTTCCTACAGAATGGGATAGTTTTTGGCGCTTCTGGGAAGTAGCTCAAACGAATTTAATTAAGCAGAATATTGATAATATTTACGCCATTGGTTTACCTATGTCTGCAATTGCAACTGATACTTTTATCGTGTTTGAACAGTTTTTAGAAGCTTATAATGTGCAGCTTTTAGATGATGAGGGCAAACTCCGTTTTGATAATCCCCAAGTCCGCCAAGGCATTATTAATGCATTGGAAGCCTATACCAATCCCTATTTGGAAAATTTTGTTCCTCCCAATGCCATCGAATGGGGAGATCCGGACAATAATATTAATTTTTTGAGTAATGGTACCTTGATGACTGCCAATGGTTCCCTCTCAATTCCGGGCTCTCAAAAGGGAGACGAAATTAATTATTTTCAAAGAATGAGGACCATCCCTTGGCCTAATAAGCCAGATAACACTCCCATGCGCTACATAACTTCTATTAAGCAAATTGCCATCCTGGCCGATACCGATCGCCTAGAGGAAGCAAAAAATTTAGTGGCATTCTTGGTCAAGACAGAAAATTTGGAAGCATATTTAGAAGGAGCCCAGGGACGATTTTTGCCGGTTATGCCGGCGATCGCCGCCAATGAATTTTGGTCTAATGGAAAGGATCCCCACATTGCGGTAGCCATTACCCAATTTGACAATACCCGTAGTTCCTATGTTGTACTTAACCCGGCCTATAGTGAAGTTCTGGCCCAAAATGTCTGGGGAGAAGTTATTCACGCCATTGCCACCAATCAAATCACGCCTGAAAAAGGAGCCGATCAAGCCATAAAGAGAATAACTGATATTTTTAGTCAATGGAAATAATTTGTTTATGCAAAGCTGGCGACACAGGTTCCTGAGTTATGTGCTTTTAGCCTGTTTATCCTGCACTAGTTTTACTGCCTTTATTACCTACGTTAATCTACGCCAAGCTGTAATTCAACCCACGTTTGAATTTTTGACAGAGGTGGCAGAGGTAAAAATTGAGCAATCAAATCATTGGTTTAGTCAATTAAAAACTGATTTTAAAGTAGATTTAACAGACACCCAAGTCAAAAAAAATGCCAGTATTTTGTTGACTCAAAGACTTAATACTAACCCTGAGTATCAGCAAGCCTACCACTATTTACACAAACATTTTAATCAAAAATATCAACAACGCCTAGCCACTTCATTAATTACCAATAGTGGCATGGTGATCTTTTCCACTGACCCCAATCAGGAGGGTCAATATCGTCCTCTACAAAATACTACAACCTATTTTAAGCTGGAAAATATCAATAATTTTACACCAAATTTTTATCAGTCTGCCACCAATCAACTACCGATGATAACCCTAGCAACTCCTTTGTTTGATCAATCAGAAAAAAGAATTGGGGTGCTGACCATAGATTTAAACTTGTCTGATCTTGACCAATGGATTCGTCAACCCGTGGCCCAGGAGGAAAATACAGAGCAATTAATGGGGGAGGTGGAAAGTTACCTAGTAGGAGGATTATCTTTAACCACCAACACTTTTGTGAGCCAGAATATTCATCGAGGAGAAAATAAAATCAATACCACCGAAGATGTCATTTCAATCCCCACCCTAAAAAGTAATGGCATTAATAGGGCTTTGGAGATGGAAAGTGGTCAAGGCATGTATTTAAACTATGAACAAATACCTGTTTTGGGAGTTTATCGTTGGTTGCCTGCCTATCGGTTTGTCTTACTGGTGGAAGTTCGGCAGGCCAAAGTGTTTAGCTTTGCTCGGTTTCGTGCCGGGCAATTATTTGTTGGTGGTTTGGTATTCACTCTGGCGGCATCCTTTGGTTTATTGTTGATTAAAATTTGATTGCAAATTTCCTCCTCCACAAGATAGATATCCAGGAAAATTGATCGCCACCTTAAGAGTTTTAAACAAATCCTAGACGCAAGAAATAAGCTTTTTTCTCCGTAGAATCAACGTCGAAAGTCCCCCTTTTTAAGCCGGAGCTTTAGTGAGGGGATTTGGGGGGATAAATACCTAGCCTCGCACTTTTCAAACACTTTCTAAGACGAGCAGATAATTTTGGGTCTATCCCCGTCCCTTTGACCGGGTAATGATTTCAGCATAGGTAAAATTTTTTAGACTAGGTATGGACAATGACTGTTATTTACCTGGAAATTACCTGGAAATTGGAAATTCTGTCATTCCCACGGGAAAGGCCGCCCTAACCCCGTAAAATAAGGGGCAATTAGTTTTCTCGTATTTTTTCCATTGTTGTGAATACCACGGCTTCTTCCCCTTGGCCCCCCTTTCTCCAGCAGTTGTTGGACCGGCAATCCCTCACCCGTCAGCAGGCAGTGCATTTAATGGAGGGTTGGCTTGACGACGATATTCCACCGGCCCTTTCCGGAGCGATACTGGCGGCGATCCAAGCTAAGGGGTTAGATCCCGAAGAGTTGACGGGCATGGCCCAGGTACTCCAGGAGCAGTCCCAGGGGAACCAAGGGCGGGAGATGGTGGCCCCGTTGGTAGACACCTGTGGCACTGGGGGGGATGGCTCTTCAACTTTTAATATTTCCACGGCGGTGGCGTTTGTGGTGGCCGCGGCTGGGGTGAAAGTAGCTAAACATGGTAACCGTTCTGCTTCTAGCAAAGTTGGCTCTGCTGATGTTCTAGAGGCGTTGGGACTTAACCTCCAAGCTGGGGCAGACCAGGTGGCGGCGGCGGTGTCGGCAGTGGGTATCACATTCTTGTTTGCGCCGGGTTGGCATCCCGCCCTTAAAAGTGTGGCTCCCATTCGTAAAACCCTTAAAGTCCGCACTGTATTCAACTTGTTGGGCCCGTTAGTTAATCCTCTCCGTCCCACGGGGCAAGTGATTGGGGTTTATTCACCGGATTTTCTCTCCGTCATGGCGATCGCCTTAAAAAATTTGGGCACCGCCAGGGCCATGGTGCTCCACGGTCGGGAGCAATTAGACGAAGCTGGTTTGGGGGCTCCCACGGACATAGCTAGTTTTAACCAGGGAGAAGTGACCCCCCAGGTACTCGATCCCCGGGATTTCGGTTTAGCCCCGGCGCCTTTGACGGCCTTAAAGGGAGGGGATTTATCCGAAAATGTGACCATCCTCAGCCAAGTTTTGCAGGGAAAGGGAACCCAGGCCCAGATTGATGCAGTAGCACTCAATGCCTCCTTAGCCCTCCAGGTGGGCGATGCGGTGCCCTGGGGTGACCATGGCCAAGGCATTCATTTGGCCAAAGATATTTTGAGTCAGGGGGCGGGTTGGGACAAACTGCAACAATTGGTAGCATTTCTGGGAAGCTAGGTTTAGTTAGTTTTAGTTTGGTTTGGTTAACCTTGTTCCCACAATTGTTGTTGCTGCTGAATCAATTCCACTCCCCGGGAAGTGCCCAAACGGGTGGCGCCGGCCTCGATTAATGCTATGGCTTGCTCCACTGTGCGAATCCCTCCAGATGCTTTAATCCCCACCCGTCCTTGACTGATTTGATGTAACAACCGCACATCGGCAACGGTAGCCCCCTTGCCCCAGCCGGTGCTAGTTTTGAGGTATTGCACCCCTGCATCCAAACAAATTTCCGCCGCTAATCTTTTTTCTGATTCCGTCAGCCGGCCCATTTCTAAAATAGCTTTTACCGTTAGCCCGGTGGCTTCCACAATGGGGGCAATGTCGTTATAAACGGCTTCCGTATTACCGTCTTTTAATAATCCCAAATTAATTACCACATCCAATTCGGTGGCGCCCAATTCCGCTGCTTCCTGGGCCTCATAAAGTTTACTGCTGCTGGTGCTAGCTCCGGAGGGAAAACCAATTACCACACAAATTTCCACTTTTTTGCCCCTCAATAATTCCACGGCTTGGGCTAAAGCGCTGGGATAAACACACACCGCAACAAATTTATGGTGTAGGGCTTGGGCGCAGCAAGTGGCGATCGCCTCACGGGTAGTGGCGGGGTCTAGGGCCGCGTGGTCAATGTAGGGAGCAAGGTCAAACTGACGGAATTTTTCCATGGGATGAAATGGCAAGGACAGGGGCAATTACTCGACTTTTTCCTGGGGAGTTCAATAAAAATCGCTAGTGGGTACCTCGTCATCGGCGGGAGCAATGGGTAAATTGCTAAAACCCTCTAGCAAGCCGTACACAGCCCAGATTGCCATGGCCCGCAGATAATGACTCGCCCGGAAAGTACCCACCGCAGTGATTGCCTCTGGAGTGCGGAATTGCAGACCATTGCCATACACCTGGTTAACCACTGTCTCTGTCATTTTTAAAGCTTCCTCTTTCTTGCCCATTTGGATCAAAAAGGCCGCTAAACCGAAGTTAATCCCTGTCCAAACTTCCAAGGGATGGGTATCGTTGGGATTTTGGGGGGAACCGTCGGGCAAAAGACCATTGGCGGCTCCCAGTTCACCATGGGCAAATTTGAGGAAACAGGTGTCGTACACCTTGGCTAAAGCCCTTTCAGCGTAATGGTGCTCCACCACATCCGGCAGATTCAATAACCGGGCATAAAATTGCCCACACAGTTGATCCGCCATCACCACCTTGGAACCGCTTTGACTATCTAGGTTGTAGTATTCCCCATTCCAAAGGGTGTCGTGGTACAAACTACGGGCTTGGGCTAACCAAGTTTCATACCTGGCGATCGCCGTTGCGATTTCCGTAGCATCTAGATCCGTTTGTTGGGGCGGGTTTTCCAACAGATATTGCCCCATCACCAAAGCCGCCTCTAGGGCAGCAATCCATAAACCACCACAGTAGGCACTAATGCCCTGCAAGCGCCAATCGTCAAAGGTTTGATCCGGTGCGCCGGAATTTTCGGGAATACCATCGTTATCAAGATCAAATCCTTTCAGATAATCCAACGCCGCCACAATGCTGGGCCAACATTCCCCCAAAAATTCCCCATCCGCATCGGGTAAAAGTAAAAAGTCTCGATAGACCAATAAAACAAAGTCACTGCCCAAATCCTTCCAGAGGTTACAGTCCTGGTAGGCAGTGTAATTACTCCTTTCCCAAGGATGCTCGTTGGGAGCCCCCAGATCGTGGGGAGTGGCATTTTTCACTTTGCGGGGAGCGAGGGAAAGGTTATAGCCAATTACCCGTTCCTTGGGATCTTCCGTGGGAATGGCTCGGGCAAACGCCAACATCACCGCCTGCTCCAACTTAGGCCAATGCATCAATAGCCCAAAGGAGCCGTAAAGCCGCACATCTAAGCTTTCATACCAGCGGTAGTCCATGCATTCACAGACCCCAAACTGCCCCACTGGGTCGTTTTCCGTCGCCGCTGTCCACAGGGTTCCCCCCTGGGTTAACAGGTATAACTCATTAAAGAGGGACATTTTGATCCAATCCGGTAAACGGGGATTTTCCAGAATGGGAGCCTGCCAAGCTTCAATTTTTTTCCGCCAGGTATCGCTATGTTTCAACGCCGTGCGGATCATGGACCAAACATTTTTGCCATTGCGGCCGTAGAAATCCGTATAGCGGCGGTAATAGGTCACCCCCTGGGCAAATTCCGTAATGGGCAAATCCCACGCCAGTAGGAAGGGAATTTTCTTCGTTTTTCCTGGTCGCACAGTGAAGCGTAAACAGATAGCTCCCGCAATTTGTTCCCCCGGTTCCGCCGCCGTTTCATCCTGGATATCCGGTAGGGAGCCATTGCCCGCAAACCAATCCCACACATCTGCCCCATCCCCACTGGGATTCCAACGGTTATGGTAAAACACTTCTACGCTGGGATTACTAACGCTGGCGATGCACATTTGCCCTTCCCCTTCCCGGAGGGCTTCGTGGGGTTGTACCCGATTAAATAAACAACCAACCCGGAAACCATCCTGGATCCATTGGTTAAAATTCCCTGTACTGTCGCCCCAGCGGGGTTGGTATTCATACTCTGGGCTACCATCGTCCCGCAATTTGACAGTGGGGGATTTAATGGCATTGGTGAACCAGCCAACGCTGTTCTGCCAGGTGAGCATAATGCTCAGGGTGATGGGTTTATCGGTGGGATTATGGACAGTCCAATCAAAAACCGCCAGGGGATAGCTACTTTCCTGGTAGTTGCCGCCCCACACTGGGGAAAACTGTTCACAAATTAATTCACTTTTAAAAATGTCTTTATATTCGTACCAACTGCGGGGATAGAGGGCGCTGTATTCTCCCTTTTCTTTGGGGTACCATTGCCAACGGTCCAAACTGCCATCTTCAGGGGCTTCCGTTGCCATGGCATAGGCTTTGGCTTCTTCCCCTGCCACCTGTTCGTAAACACTAAATTGACAAGCAGGCAAATTTTTAAAAATGTGGTTGCCCCCGTCCAAATGCCACAGGTTAAATTTCCCCGTTGGCGATCGCCCAATGCAACCGGCTCCAAACCCCCCTAGGGGCATACCATGGTCCGGGCCATCGTCGAGGTTACTGGCGTAGCGTACAGTGTAGGGCTTTTCCCAATCCTTACCAATGGATCGTTGCCAAGCGCAGGCAGGAATTTCAGGTTTCTGGACTAACAGGGACATTGGAGGGCAGGGACGGTGGATTGGTGTAGTTAACTGTCTGCATCATGGTAATCGAACCGGGAATATGGGGGAAGGGATAGCGATTAGGATGGACTCAGTTCTTGCCATGGATAGTCGTTATATTCCAGTGCATTACGGCATAGAAGATTTTGAACAGGATATTGAAAACCTCCGACAAAGGGGAAGATTGTGATTGTTGTCAGTGACACCTCCACCATCAATTTTCTGGGTTCCCCATTGAAAAGGCGATCGCCAAAAGATAAATCAAGCCATATTCCGGCGAATGACCATTTCAACCCTTAATTATTTTGGTTAGCAATGAATTTATTAACCAGTTCAACATCAATATCTAACTCCTTGGCAATGTCGGCGATCGTCAGTCCTAATTTCTTCAGCAAGGGTATGGTTTCCAGTTTTGCTTCCAGCCGACCTTCTAGTTTCCCTTCCAGTTTGCCCTCTAATTTCCCCTCCAGTTTGCCCTTGAGTAAGCCTCGTTGTTCCCCTTCCCGTAAAATTTCCTGATAAACAGCGGATTCCTTCATAATTTCACTCCTTAAAATTGTTCTAATAAGCTCAGGGGCCAGCAAGATTCCTCCAAAAACCGAGGTTGCTGCCATGAGATTTGCCTTAACTCGATTATCCTCAATCTGCTCCAATGCAGCCGCCACCTCCCTCAATTGTAATGCGGGGTCAGAGGTCTGCGTCAATACCGCTAGGGGTAACAGCCCTGGGCTTTGGAGAAACGCTTCCGATGGTTGCTCCCAGAGCCGAATCGCTTGGTAACGATGCACGGTCTCCCCCAACTGGAAACTATCCTGATAAACCAAGTCATTACTACTACGTTTCAGGTAGACGACAAATTGGTGCATCGTCTTCTGGGGGAAACGGCGATAAACCCTTACCCGATAGTCCAACATCCGAAAGCCCATGGTGGGGTCAGGTTCGGTTTGGAATTCCAGATGCAACACTAAGTCTTCCGATTGCTCCAAAATCAGGGAGTCAGCCCGAATTGGCTCCAAAGATAGTTCTGTCGGACTGAGCTTAGTCAATTTAATGGGTCGTCCCAACAACCAGGCAGCATAGTCTTCGGAGAATGATTCAGCGAGGAATTTACAGAGATTGTCAAACATACCCAAATTCTAAGGGCGATCGCCAATGGTTGGAATGAATTAAACTAGCAAGTAAACAAAGTTCTTATTTTCCCCATCTTGACCAAGTCAGATAGAGGAGTTAGTTATTTAAGTCCAATTTGGATAATTGTTACTAAATTTAATGTTTAACCACCAATAATTATAGTACAAAAATGACTTGAGATGATAACTATGAATTTTAAACTGGAACAAGCGTTGGCTATGGTATTTATCATCGCCTCGCCCTTGGCGAGCACCAACCATCTATTAGCTAGTTCACCCAGTCATTATCCCCCAGCACAAACCCTGGTAGCCCAAGGTAATCAAGCAGAAATGGCCTATGCACAAATGGATCAATCCATGACCAATGCCATGGGGGAAATTGTGCCCTTTTTGACACTGCTTAGTGAGATGGAAAACGTCCAAACTGATGAGCAATTACTGGCGTTGACCCAACAGCTATATCCCATGGCTAATCGTATTACTAATAACTTTAGCCAAGCTTATCAAGCGGGGGAAGTGCTGTTACCAATGTTGCCAGCCGGTTCCATGGAGACTCAATATTTGAGCACAGTGGTTGCCATTAACGGTTTAGGGTCTCTGGCTTTTTCCCCTTGGCAAGAAATTCTTGGCCAGATTCAACAGGCCTATCAGGCAGAAAATACCGCCATCCTACAAGCGGCGATCGCCAAAGTACCACCAGCCATTAACAAATTAGCTGAGTTTGGGGGACAGCTCCAGTCTGTATTTCAGCAGGGGCAACAAATCCAAGCATCCCAAGCTTCAGCTTCTTCTAACATGTCTCCAGAGTATTATCAGCGGATGTCTGACATCTACCGCATGGGTCATGAAACTAGCATGGGAATTTTGAACAATATACGCTCTGATGGTGAATGGCGTTACAACTATAGTACCGGCAGAGATGAATACCAGTATTACTAAGGGTGGATAAACCAGTCCCCAGCAGTAAATTTTTGCCGAGCATCAAGTTTTGATAGCGCTCAGGAAATACCTTGGCCATAGAACTCTTTGGAAGTCCTTCCACTAGATGAGGTCATTCCATAGAAAGTGCTTAAAGAGTTTTAGGCAAGCCTTTGAAGGATGAGATGGCGTTGCCAACATCCCACGGGGTGAGCTAGCAGAGCGTCAGGGAAAACTCATTACTTCAACACCAAAGGAAAAACCCTCAACCTTGCTTGAGGTGAATTTAATGATGGTTGCCCCTTGTGTGCCGCTTGGAGTTTATCTGTCATGGCGATCCGCCAAAAGTTCTTGCTGGTTACTGGTGGGAGGGAAAGTCCGCCCGGCTTTCTGTGGAGTTTAAATTTAGTGGCACCGTGGATTACCACCGTGTATTAAGGATGTTGTAGGTGATCGCCGAATCATCAACGCATTCCGCCAGAAACACTGCACCAAAACCGCCAGTGCCCAGTAAAGACTGCAGGACATATCGTCCATCCAGGGACTTTTGCTCTAAACTTCTCCAGGACGACAAAAACATAGGCTTTCAGTAAAAACAGGCAAAAGTACTATGTAAAACTATGCCCTCCTGAAGACCATCATAGGTTCGCCCACCAAAAGCGAATATAAAGATTAGTAGAGAAAATTACTCTGCCAATCCCAACATCCGGAGATAATGCAAGCTTCAGCGAAAAGCAGGAAATCCTAGAAGAGATTAGAGCAATTTCAAGATAATTCCATTAATTGCTTGACTATTATTAGAGTTAAAATTCTTAAATAATCGTCCCTTGTCGGATAAGTATGCCGCAATCGGAGTCAAACATTGCCCTGCTAATTGATGCGGATAATGCCCCTGCGTCCAAAATTGAGGCGATCGTATCGGAAATTGCCAAGTATGGAGTGGCCAACATTCGTAAAGCCTATGGCAACTGGAAAAGTCCTAACCTAAAAGCCTGGGAAGAGTGTTTACATGAATATGCCATTCGTCCCGTGCAACAGTTTGATTACACCAAGGGTAAAAATGCCACCGATGCCGCCATGATTATTGATGCCATGGATTTGCTCTACACCCAACGGTTGGACGCCTTTGCCATTGTGTCAAGTGATTGCGACTTTACCCCTTTAGTAATGCGGATTTTGACCAATGGGCTAAAAGTTTATGGCTTTGGGGAGAAAAAAACTCCCTTGCCTTTTGTCTATGCTTGTTCGACATTTTTATATTTGGAAAGTATTGATCAAATTGAAAACTCTGAAGAGGCGACCCAAAGTTCCACTAGTGTTAAGAAAACTGGGAAGGAATTGAAACAAGACGCAAAATTAATTAGTTTACTCAGGAGTGCCATTTCCAGCACCATTGACGACGATGGCTGGTCAAGCTTAGCTGAAATTGGCGGCCACATCAAAAACCAAGCATCCTTTGATTCCCGCAACTACGGCTATGCCAAGCTAAGTAGTTTATTTGAGGCGATTGATTTGTTTGAAATTGAGCGTAAAAACAGGGCAATTTACGTTAGAAATAGACAAAAAAAGTCCGCCACATCTAAGTCCTAGTTCTGGGCTGCACCATAGCTGAAAAATTTCAATACTCTACTAGAATGAAACTAGCTGCAGTTCCCAATCTAGGCGTACAAAAATTGGGCAGTATAGCCGGTATTCGGGTAGCCACAATGGCTTAATGGGGTACATCTTCCACTGACAAAGTTAATTACAAGAGCAGAAGATGCACCAAATAATTTACTAGCTATGGTTTTTGATCTGCCATTGATAAGTTGTTAAAGTTTGGCATGGGCACCATCACAAAAAGGGGGGTTATTGGTGTGCTTACAAAGACACAGGGCAACTTTTTGAGATTTCTCTAGGGTGAACTTTTGCGGGGTAAAACCCGTACCTTTATGTTTGCCATCACAGAAAGGTTGGTTGGTGGAATTGCCACAGGCACACCAATAATAGTCCCCGGCTTCAAGCTCCATAACCATGGGTTTTGTATCGGCAATGGTTGGTTCAGTCATTATTTTCTCCTCTCAGGATATTGGTAAAAATTGGATAAAATCGACAACACTAAGGTAGGTCAAACAGTAGAAATTCCGTTGCTTCCCCCTGGCCGGTACAGGTGATGGCTTGCTCTTCGTTAATGCCTGCTCCGTCTCCGGTTTTCAGGGTTTTTCCATTCAATGTCAGATTGCCTCGGATAATCTGTAGCCAGGCTCTACGGTTAGATAGGCTGTAGCTGACTGCTTCCCCTTGCCCCAGAACGGAAGCATAAATGCAAGCATCTTGGTGGATAGTAACGGAACCATTCCGACCATCGGGGGATGCCACTAGCCTTAATTGTCCCTGTTTGTCTTCCGGGGAGAAAAACTTTTGCTCATAACTGGGTTCTACCCCAAATTGATTGGGAGTGATCCAAATTTGCAACAGGTGAACAGGCTGGTCGGGGGAGGGATTAAATTCACTGTGGAGGATGCCGGTGCCGGCACTCATACGTTGCACATCCCCAGGACGAATAATTGAACCATTGCCGATACTATCTTTATGTTCTAGTTCTCCTTCCAGAACGTAGGTGACAATTTCCATGTCTTTATGGCCATGGGTGGCAAAACCCTGACCAGGGGCAATGTAATCTTCATTAATGACCCGCAGATTGGAGAAATTCATGTGGGCGGGGTCATAGTAATGGGAAAAGGAGAAGCTGAAATAACTATCTAGCCAGTCGAGTTTGCCACGACCCCGGGCTTCAGAGGGGCGGAGTGTGATCATGATGACCTCCGTTATTTTTGTGGGTTGAGGTTTGTGACCTTGGTTCCTATTCTAATTTGCATCCCCAATAAAGACAATATGCTATTTTATTTACATATTGTATCTAAAATAGGGACAATAAGGATATCAATGGACAAACTTGAAAGTATTTATGCCTTTACCCAGGTGGTGCGGGAAGGTAGTTTTGCGGCGGCGGCAAGGAAAATGAATCTGGGGCGATCGGCGGTGAATAAGATGGTGATTGCCCTAGAAAATAAGCTCAAAGTACAGCTTCTCCACCGCAGTACCCGTAAAGTGACCCCCACCCCCACAGGGATAGCCTTTTATGAAAAATCGGTGCAAATTTTGGCAGATTTAGAGGAAGCAGAATTGTCAGTGTCCCAACTCCATGGGGAACCGAAGGGTCTGTTGCGAGTTAATGCACCCATGACCTTTGGCACCATGTACATTGCGCCGCTGGTGGCGAAGTTTATGGCTTTACATTCCCAAGTGGAAGTGCAGTTAACTCTGGAGGATAGATTTGTGGATGCGATCGCCGAGGGTTACGATTTATTGATTCGCATTGCCCAACCGCTGGAATCGGCTAGTTTGATCTGTCAACCTTTATTTCAGACTAAGTTACTACTCTGTGCGTCACCGGAATATTTAGCCTGCCGGGGCAATCCTAAAACTCCCGAGGATTTACAGCACCACAATTGCTTACTTTATGGTTATTCCAGTGGGGGGAGTCAGTGGCAATTGCTCGGTCAAGAAGGGGAAAAAGTTATATCTGTCAGTGGCAATTTTTGCTCCAATAATGGGGAAGCTTTGGCGATCGCCGTGGCCCAGGGTTTGGGGATTGCGTTATTGCCCCAGTTTATTGTCCAACCCTATTTAGAGGCAGGAAAAATGCAAATCATCTTGCCGGACTATTGCCTACGGAAATTAACTGTTTCCCTGATTTATCCGGTTAACCGCCACCTGGCCACCAAAGTTAAACTCTTTACTGAGTTTCTCCAAGACCATTACCGCAAATAGGCAATGGTTACCCCGGCTCCCCCGTCATTTTGGGGCGCTAGGGCATAACTTTTTACCAAGGGATGGTGGGACAAATATTCCTGCACTCCTTGGCGTAATTTTCCCGTACCTTTGCCATGGATAATCCACAACACCCCGGCATCTAAAGCTTGATTAAGAGCTTTTTCCAAGCGGGATTCGGCCCGCTCTAGGCGATCGCCCCGGCAGTCCAACGTATTTTTTTCTGTCCGCACTAGCACCGGCGGGGATTTAGCTTCAGTTGCTGGAGGCTCGGCTTTAACTTTTTTCGGCGCAGGTTCCGACTTAGGAGGCGGCTCCACCTTTTTGCCGTCTAGGGATTCAATGTCCGCCATGGGCACCGTCATTTTCATCAAACCCAGGGTGACGTTAACGGTTTGGGCAGTGGGGTTAACTTGGGTCACTTCGGCGGTTTGACCAAAACTAGGAATACGAATGCGTTCCCCCACTATAGGCTGGTAACCAATCGGTTTAAGGGCAACTTTGGCTTTTTGTTCAGCCTGAATCTGTCCGAGAATCTCCGTCGCCTGCTGAGCCTTTTGGGCGGTGGGTTTACCCCGTTGTAGTTGGCGGATAACCTTGGCGATTTCTTCCTTGGCAGTGGCGATCGCCTGTTGCACTTCCTGGTCTTGATAGGACTTTAATTCCCTTTCCCTCGCCTGCAGACTGGCCGCTTTTTGGGAAACCTGTTGGTAAAAAATTTCCGTTTCCTGGAGTAGCTTTTGGGCATTGGCTGCCTTTTGTTCCTGTTCCCGTCGCTGACTCTCCAACCCCGCAATGACTTGGTTAATGTCTTCGGAAAAACCGCCTAATTTATCCTTAGCCTGTTCAACTATGGCCAGGGGCAGGCCCAAGCGTTGGGCGATCGCCAGGGCGTTGGAACGGCCGGGAATACCCCAAAGTAAACGGTAGGTGGGGCTGAGACTTTGGTCATCAAATTCCACTGAGGCATTTTCAAACCGGGCATCTTGATATTTCAGCGCTTTCAATTCCCCGTAATGGGTGGTGGCCACGGTTAAACAGGGCTGGTCGGCCAAATGGCGCAATAGGGCGATCGCCAGGGCACTACCTTCGGTGGGATCGGTGCCGGCCCCCACTTCGTCCAGCAATACCAAAGATGGAAATACTGGATGGTTGGAAATGTCAATTTCGGGGTCCAATACATCCTGATCTATAGGAGATAAAGCCTGCAAAATGCGGATAATGCGGCAAATATGCCCCGAAAAGGTGGAAAGATTTTGTTGTAAAGACTGTTCATCGCCAATATCCGCCAATATCTGGACAAACCAGGGCATTTCCACTGGTTCCTTAGCAGGAATGTATAGCCCCACCTTGGCCATCAAGGCCACCAAACCCAAAGTTTTGAGGGTAACGGTTTTGCCCCCCGTATTGGGTCCAGTGATAGCAATGACCCGGATAGCTGGATCAATGGTTAAGGTGATTGGCACCACCGCCGCCCCCCCTTCTTTTTCTGCCTGCCAATGGAGTAGGGGATGGCGCAATTGTCGTAACGTAATCGGCTTTTCATCTCCTGGGGTCAACCATTGGGGAGGATGGGCCCCCAACCAAAAGCTATAGCGTACTCTGGCCGTGGCCAAATCTAAACGGGTGGCGATCGCCAACAGATGTTCCAAATCCGGCAAAACTTCTAAAACTTGATCACTCAGTTGCCGTAAAATCCGTTCTTCTTCCGTTTGCTCCTGACGACGGGCTTGCCGCAGTTTATTGCCCAATTCCACAATGGCTTGGGGCTCCACATACAGGGTGTTACCACTGGCGGAACTATCATGGACAATGCCGGGCATCTGTTCTTTGTAACCAGCTTTGATGGGTAAAACAAATCTGTCCCCCCGTTGGGTAATTACTGCTTCCTGGAGGGCATTGCTTTGGCGTTGGATAATTTTTTGCAGTTTTTGCTGAATTTGCTCCCGTACAGCCTTTAATTTTTGGCGAATTTCCCCCAATTTGGGGCTAGCCCGCTCAGCCACTTTGCCATCTTCCCCTAGGCAATGGTGGATGGCCTGTTCCAATTCCGGTAGGGTTCTTACTTCCGCCACCAAGGTTTGCAAAATTTCCAGGTCATCCCTTTCTTCAATCACCCGCCGTAATCTTCTCACCCCCGCTAACGTGCCGGCGATCGCCAACAGTTCCAGCCCCGTAACCAAACCGCCCCGTTCTACCCGGGCCAAAGGTTCAGTAATGTCGGCAATACCTTTAAAATGCCAATTACTTTCCGGAGAATTTTCAATCGATTCCACCGCCTGGGTTTGGGCTAGCAATTCCCGACTTTCTTCCCACTGGGAAGGGGGCAATAAGTAGCGGGCGGCGATCGCCCCTAAGGGAGTTTGGGTAAAAGTGGACAAATGCTGACAAAGCCTGGGCCACTCCAACAGGGCCAAGGTCTCTTCCGCAATGGTTAAATTGGTGGAATCACTCACTCTTTATGTCTTCGCGCATACTAAATCTATTAACTGTCCTGGTTATCCTCAGAAAAATCCACAAGCACTATGGTGATGTTGTCCGAGCCGCCGGCATTTTTGGCTTCTTCAATTAATTGGACAGCCTGATCATCACAATTCCCCTGACCAGTGAGGATTTTTTCAATTAAATTATCGGGCACTTCCTCCGTTAAGCCATCGCTACACATCATAAAGGTGTCTCCCGGTTGGGCATCTAGAGCTTCCACCTCGATAAAATTCAAATCCTGCCGCCCCAAACATTGAAACAGCACATGACGCCAGGGGTGGACCTTAGCCTGGGCCGGGTCAATGTCCCCCATTTTCAAGGCCCTGGCCACCCAGGTATGGTCCTCCGTCACCCGCTCCAATTGCTGATTTCGTAAACGATATAGGCGAGAATCCCCCACATGGGCCCGCCAAGCACCATCTTCCCGAAAGGCGATTAACACTGCGGTGGTACCCATATCCCGCCGTTCCAGGTTAATTTTTTGATCCTCAAGAATACCTTCATTGGCATCCATTAGTGCATCCCTCAGCAATTGTTCCGAGGTAATCTCCGATTGCCAGTAGGTGTCCAGGTAATCCCGTACCCTTTCCACTGCAATCCGACTGGCCTCTTCTCCTCCGGCGTGCCCCCCCATACCATCGGCGACAATGTAAAATCGTCCCTCTGGATCAAGGTAAAAACTATCCTGATTGTACTGACGAACTAGACCGGGATCCGTCTTTCCCGTGGAACTACGACTAACAACTGATAAATTCACTTCTGTCACAGGCCTTAGAAAATTGGGTTAGTTTTTAGTGGGCAGAGAGAGAGTGCTTGTCTTTTAAAACATCCGGTCCTGTCTTTCCAAACGTTTTAATAATCGCCAGAGGGCAAAGGCTGGCACCAATGACATTAATAATACAACCGCCGCCGCCATAAAATAATTATTTACAAACAATAGCGTGGCTGATAGGACCAAAGCACAGGTAAATAAAACATAGTTGGTGCCCATTTGCATAGTACCCATCCGTCGCAAAAGTCGATCAGTTTCCGTTGATCTAACCCGAACTCGGATATCTCCCCGGTCTAAACGGTCAAGGCTGTCTTCAATGCGCCGGGGTAGCCCCAAGGCACTATTACCCACCTGCACCGCCTGGCGACCTAGTTCATCCATGATGTTACCGGCGGGGTTAAAACCATTGGAATTGTTCATAATTTGTAAAGCGAAGGGTTGGGCCACAGCCATGAAATTGAAATCCGGATCTAACCCTTTTCCCACCCCCTCCAGGGTCGAAAAAGCCCGCATCACAAAGGTAAAAGTTGCCGGAAAACGGAAAGGTTGATCGTAGGCAATCTCGTAAAGGTCGTCACTAATTTTGGTAATGGACTGTTCTTCAAAGGGTTTATCCATGAAGTTATCCAACAAAAATTGCACCGATCGCCGGATAGGGCCCATATCTTCCGTTTCCTTCAGGGCTCCCAGGGCCACCAGGGAATTGACAATGCGCTCGGCATTTTTTTCCGCTACCCCGAATAGGGTATCCATGAGTTTATTTTTCGTGTCCGGGGTAATTTCCCCCATCATGCCAAAGTCATAGAAAATTAATTCCCCTGCTTCCGGGCTGACGGCCAAATTACCAGGGTGGGGATCGGCATGGAAAAAGCCATGGTTCAGCAGTTGGAACAAGTATGCTCGGGCCCCCAGTTGGGCCAACTCTTTTCGTTCTAACCCCGCCGCTTCTAGGGCATCGTAGTGGCTGATTTTAATGCCGGGCAAATATTCCAACGTCAAAATTTGGGTGGAGGTGTAGCGCCAATAAACCCGGGGCACCTTAACCCAATCTTCCCCCCGGAAGTTACGCCGAAAGGTATCGGCACTGCGTCCTTCCCGGAGATAATCCGTTTCCTGCCAGAGGATTTTGCAACATTCCTCGTAAATGCCGTTCCAGTCCCGGCCCCGGCCCCATTTGGGATGGTTTTGGAAATATTGGGCAATTTTTTTCAGGATGGCCAGGTCAATGGTAAACAGTTTTTTTAACCCTGGCCGTTGCACTTTCACCACCACATCTTCGCCGGTGTGCAACTGAGCTTTGTGCACTTGGCCCAAGCTAGCTGCTGCTAAAGGGACGGGGTCAAAACTACGATACAGTTTGGCGATCGGTTTACCTAATTCCTCTTCAATGATGCCGGCGGCCTGTTCGTAGCTAAAGGCGGGCACCTCATCTTGAAGCTTGGACAGTTCCTCCACATATTCCGCTGGAAACAAATCGGAACGGGTGGAAAATAACTGTCCCACTTTAATGAAGGTAGGACCAAGGCTAAGCAAATTTTCTCGAATCCATTTGGCTTGACGCCGCCGCCGTTGCTGGAGTTTTTCTTCCGTGTAACCTCCGGCATAGCTCCACTTTTTGCCGTTTAACCAGAATTGGTACAGCAATGTCAACACAAAGCCCCAAATATCGATGCGCCGCCGGGTGATGGAATAGTTACCCCGATTCCAGCGATACCGACCCTCCGCTTCTAGAGGCGATCGCCGTTGGGGGGGCAGAGATTCCGAATAGGAATTTGTGGGCTCAAGCTTAGTGGATAGGGCAGACACACTGATACAAAGAAAGGACTAAAGGAAATAATACGGAATGGGAAGATAGGGAATTAAATTTATGAAGTAGGGATTTCTTCCTGTTTTTTTTCAGGATGGACATTAGGGGTTACATAGGTGCGACCGCTGATAGCCTCTCTTCTTTTTATGTCTTCGTACATTGCCTGTAAATCGTGGTTAAAAGACTTAGAGTAAGCACGACGAAGTTTATGAATTTCTTCAACGATTTCATCTTTAAACATGGCTAGTCTCCTAAAAGTTCATAGGGCGTAAACAGTATCGGTAATTTGAATCCAAAATCAAACTCTGACTAGGTCTAGCAGTTAGATATTCAAAAATACTGGTTTTTAGGTAAACAGTTTCAGCCATGAAAGTGCGGTTAACCTTGGTTATCCCGATAGTTTTTCAACTCGGATTTGAGGCTAGCAATTTCTGCCCGCAGTTTATCCAGCGTTTCCTGCAACTCATCCGCACTAACCGGGCCATCCACCGTGGCGATCTCCGCTCCCTCCTGGGTGACATCATTGGCCGCGCGGGATTGCACCTCGGCAATGAATTGACGTAGGTTTTCCCGTTGTTCCGCATCAAACTTGCCCAACTCACTCAGGGCATTGGTTACGCCGTCTTCTACCTTTTCGCTGAGGACTTCGGCAAAGGCGCGGCCGAGAAAAAAGGCCTGGAGGACTTGGTTTTGCATGGACTTTTTTTATGGTTGCATTTGTAAAGAATTATAACGTGCCCCACCATGATTCTCATCCTCCCCCTGGGAATCTAAATTCCAGCCGGCTTGGGGAGGGAAACTTTGCTCAGAACGGAACAGACCACCACTGTCCTGGGGCTCCGTGGGCACCGACGGGTCTGTAACTACCCTGGGGGGAGCCGACCGTAGAGCCATGCCAAAGCCCATGCCCGCCGCCAACATAATGCCCGCTGTGAACACAAGAGTTTGTCCCAGGGGATGGGGAGCTAAAATGCGCATACGTATGAAGTTAACTGTTTGCTAACTGTAGAATAAAAGGCCAGCCTAGGCATCGGGGAAGGTATTTTCAAAATCTTCGATCAAGTCGTCTAATTCCGCCAGAGCTTGGGAAACGTCCAGGGAAAGGATGCCCAGGTTAGGTTGCTCCGCCAGGTCTTCGAGGAATTTACGCTTTTGTTTGATGGTCAGGATGCGTTCTTGCAACGTGGTTTTATCCAGCATAGTGATTAAGGAAAATTAGGAGTTCACTTTTGAGTTATAGCCCTTTTCAGCCGGGCTAACAATGGCACAATCTACAACGCCAGCAAAATTTTAAGGGTTTACTTAACCGGGAGTTTGGCCATCAAGAAGGCAAATTAATGGACTCGAAGACTCAGTCTATCGAATGTCTGACCATCACCAAGGGCCTCTTCGGTAGACATAATGGGAATTTCTAATCATGGCAACGCTTCTCCATTACCAACGAATGCGGGGGTCCACCAGTTGGTAAATCAAATCCGCCAAACTACTGAAAAAGACAATTAAAACGGCATAAAGAAAAGTGACCGCCATCACCACGGGGGTGTCACTGCGATAAATGGATTCAATTAACAAAGCTCCAATGCCTGGTACTCGGAAAACCTGCTCAGTTACTAAAGCTCCGGTGAAAATGGTGGGTACATCCAGGGCAATAAGGGTGATTAGGGGCAAAGAAGCATTTTTTAAAAGATGGTTTTTCAACATTCCCCAGGTGCCTAAACCTTTGGCATAGGCGGTGCGAATGTAATTTTGGGGCAACTCTTCCAACGCGGCGGAACGGACAAAGCGTAGAATTACCGCCGATTGATAGAACACTAACACCCCCACTGGCATCAATAGTTGACGGATTTGGGTTCCCAAACTAGCCATGCTATCCACCGTCAGAGTGCTGTCGTAAATGAAGGGTAACCACCTCAACTGCACACTAAAAATTAGGATGAACAGTAACCCGGTCAAAAAAGTGGGCAGGGAAAAGCCCATTAAACTGATGCCACTGATTAACGGTTCCCACCACCGTCCCCGGTACAATGCCGCTGTCACTCCCAAAGGAATGGCGATCGCCAAACTGATTAGGTAAGCGGTGCCCATTAACCACAACGTTGTTGGCAGTCGTTGGCCAATTAGATCCACCACGGGACTACGGCTGGTGAAGGAATAACCTAAATCCCCCTGCAAAAGACTCCATAACCATTTTAGGTAACGGATGGGTAACGGTTGATCCAGCCCCAAACTGCGGCGCAAATTGTCCCGCACTTCCTGGGAAATGGAGGGGTTAGTGGCCAATTCCCCCAAAGGATTGCCTGGAGCGAGGGCTAACAAACTAAAAATCACTAAACTAATGCCCAACAAAGTGATGACGGCGATCGCCAAACGTTTACAGATCAGGCCAACGGCAGGGGGCAAGGGGGGCATGGGCATAGATAACTAGCGGAGAGCACCAGAGCAATTAAGCACAAAAAGGGGAATTTTTTCTGTAACTGACAGCTTAAACTTTTGTGATAGGCTATGCGAGATAAACCGATCTAAGCTTAATTTTTCAGGGGATTGCCATGCGTGTGGGGCTGTTATTTGGTGGGTGTTCTGGGGAGCATGAAGTCTCGATCAAATCCGCCCAGGCGATCGCCAAAGCATTGGCCAGCGACGATAACCAAACCAAATATCAAGTAAGCCCTTTTTATATTCAAAAAAATGGCGTTTGGCTGGGGCCAGACGTTTCTCAACAGGTTTTGGACCAGGGAGTTCCCTGGGGGGATCAGCCCGTTACGGCCGGACAACGGTGGCAGTTTCCCCCCGAAGCGGCCCGAATGGAGGTGTGGTTTCCCATTTTGCACGGCCCCAACGGTGAAGATGGCACAGTGCAGGGGTTATTTAGTTTGATGCAAGTGCCCTATGTGGGCAGTGGCGTGCTGGGTTCCTGTGTGGGCATGGATAAATTGGCGATGAAAATGGTTTTTGAACGGGCGGGATTGCCCCAGGTCAATTACATGGGGGTAGAACGGGGGGAAATTTGGTCCAATCCCTGTGTTTTTCCGGCTTTGTGCGAAAAAATTGAAGCCCAGGTGGGCTATCCCTGTTTCGTTAAACCGGCCAACTTAGGTTCCTCCGTGGGCATTGCCAAAGTGCGGAACCGTAGCGAATTGGAAGCGGCCCTAGACAATGCCGCCAGTTACGATCGCCGCATCATTGTCGAAGCAGGTTTAGCGGATATCCGGGAAGTAGAATGTGCGGTGCTGGGCAACGAAAATCCCCAAGCTTCTGTGGTGGGGGAAATTACCTATGACAGCGACTTTTACGATTACGAAACCAAATACACCGATGGCCGCTCCCAAATGCATATCCCTGCCAACTTACCTGAAGATGTGGTGAACCAAATCCAGACCATGGCCATTCAGGCTTTTAAAGCTGTGGATGCGGCGGGCTTGGGACGATTGGACTTTTTCTATCAACCGACTACGGGGCAGATTGTCATTAACGAAATTAACACCCTGCCTGGTTTCACCGCCTTTAGTATGTATCCCGAACTGTGGCGAGCTTCTGGGGTAGAATTTCCTAACTTAGTGGATCGATTATTACAGTTGGCATTGGACTACCATGGCCGTCCCGGTCACCAATAAGTGCTTGCTGGTGATCCGTCGGAATCACCGATAATCTCCGCTGAAACGCTAAATTTTTCACTCCCAAGGCTTTATTCCCTATCCATATGGCCCGCTTGTCCCAGGAATTGCAGGATTATTTTTTTAAGGAAGACCGTGGCCCGACGGTGAACCTGGCCCAGGTTTTGGCAATCGCCAAGGAGAAAATTTTTGGCATTGTTCTAGTAATTCTTTCCCTGCCTTCAGCTTTACCTCTGCCGGCCCCCGGCTACTCCACACCCTTTGGTGTACTAATTTTTCTGGTGGCGATTCAATTGATGGCTGGTCGTCAGGAGCTGTGGTTGCCCCTCTCCTGGCAAAGCAAAACCATTAAAACCAGCAAGGCCCAAGGCATTGTCAAAGCTGGTTTACCCTGGTTGAAAAGACTAGAGGCGATCGCCCACCCCCGCTTCCCCCTCGTTTGTCAAAGTCGCCTGGGCAAAATTCTCATGGGTATTACCGTTGGCTCCATGGCCATTTCCATGATGATTCCCATTCCTGGCACCAACACCCTGCCGGCCATGAGTATTTTCATTACTGGTTTTGGTCTCCAGGAGGATGATGGCTTAATTACCGGAGCAGGGATGATTTTTTCCGTTTTAATTGGCGTCCTGATGGTTTCTGTGATTTACGTTTTCTTCAACGGCGGCATTACCATCATTGACATTCTTAAAGATTGGCTCAAAGTCCAGTTTGGCGGGGCTTAAATCCTTAATCTGAGAGTTTTTTGTCTAGTCTTGCTTAAAAAGAGTTGTTGTCCAAACCTTTAGTAAACTGGGTAAACTCTTGCGGGTTTTACTGGCTAAGCCTATTTTCCAGATACGTTTTAGGCCTTTTCTAGGGGAGCCATGGTCAAACCTTCCCGCCGTAGTTGTTGATGGTACAATTCCGCCTGCTCCTGGGGCCCCACCCAAACAATGGCTAGGCCGTCGAAGTGGACTTGATTAGTTAATTCCCAAGCCCGATCGCCGGTCATGCCGGGGATGTATTTAAGCAAGCAATCGGACACATGCTGAAACGTGTTGAAATCGTCGTTGAGGACAATTACTTTAAAGTTGGGATAGGTTTTGCGGACTGTGCTAGTTAGGCGATCGGGGGTGCTGGTGGCGGCGTTGCTAATCACGACAGTAATCCGGTTGCTGAAGATCATGGCCAAATTTTACCCTGATACCCTAATTGGGTCTTAGTAAATTTCCCCTAAATAACCCCAGTGGGTTAACGAAAATTGAATGACAAGTCAATCCACCAAATCCACTTTAATCATTGGTTACGGCAATACCCTGCGGGGGGACGACGGCGTGGGGCGTTACCTAGCTGAAGAAATTGATCAGCAAAACTGGCCCCATTGTCGAGTTATTTCCACCCATCAACTCACCCCAGAATTGGCCGAGGCGATCGCCGCTGTGGACCAGGTAATTTTCATTGATGCCCAACTACAGCAATCAGCAAGTGAAGCATTGGTGGAAGTTGTGGCCTTAAAAACCCTGGAACCCAACGAACTGTCAGGGGATTTGGGGCACCGGGGTAATCCCAGAGAACTCTTGACCCTGGCTAAAATTCTCTACGGCGTTGAGGTAAAGGCTTGGTGGGTGTTGATTCCGGCCTTCACCTTTGATTATGGAGAGAAATTGTCTCCCCTGACCGCCCGGGCCCAAGCGGAAGCCTTAGCCCAGATACGCCCCTTGGTATTGGGGGAGAGATAAAGCCAAGGGAAACTCAAAATCGAAAAGTTAGGCTTCTACGGCCACAGCTTTAGCTTTTTTCTCTTTTTCAGGCTTTTCCGGGGTGAGCTTAATGCTCAAAAAGCGCATCACATTATCGTTAAGACGCATATCCCGTTCAATTAAAGCAATCTGCTGGCCTTCACCGTTGAAGTTGAACAAAACATAAATGCCATCGTTAAAGCGACGGATTTGGTAAGCTAGACGGCGTTTACCCCAAACCTTCACCGATACTTCTTCGGCGGCATTGTTGGTCAAAAATTCTTGGTATTTGGTAACTTCTTGGCTAACCCGTTCTTCATTCAGGTCGGGACGGAGAATTACCATCAGTTCGTAACTATTCACAAGCACATGACTCCTTATGGACTTTAGGGCTTAAACTCAGGCAGGCGCAGCAACCATCATCAGTCCGGGCTAGTTCAGTTGCCATGGAAGACACTGTTATTCGCTAAAACCATGACTAGTTGACACCAAAGTTTGAGTAAAAGCAAGGATCTTTTATCATACTCGTTAGGGTGGCCGGGGAGCTAGGGGTTAATCCCATAGTGGAACTAGTGGAACCTTTACCAAAAGCCCGTCCATGGACTGCAATACCCCTCTGACTCTAAACTTTGGGCAATGTTGGATGGGTTACCGTCCCCTTGATCACTTTCTTTAACACCACCATGGTCCAACGTTACGTTCGTATCCAGGCTGACTCTGGCACCGTCCATTATGGTTTGTTCCAATTGGATCACAGTGTGATTTTGCTAAGTGCGGCGCCTTGGTTGGGGGGCCAAGCCCTAGATGTTGCCGTTAGTGAAGGGGATTATCGGTTACTAGCTCCCTGTGAACCGTCTAAAATCGTGGCGGTGGGACGCAATTACCGGGCCCATGCGGCGGAATTGGGTAACGATGTGCCGGCGGAACCCCTCTTATTTTTTAAACCTCCTTCGGCGATCGCCGCTGACCAGGAAGAAATTGTTTATCCGTCCCAGTCCCAACGGGTGGACTACGAAGGGGAATTGGCAGTCATTATTGGCAAACAAGTAAAAGATATTACTGAAGAAGAAGCGGCCAGCGCCATTTGGGGCTACACCATTGCCAACGATATTACGGCTAGGGATTTGCAGCGGCAGGATTCCCAATGGACGAGGGCCAAGGGCTTTGATGGTTTTTGTCCCCTGGGGCCCTGGGTAGTACGTCAAATCGACCCAGAGGCCCATTTGGAAACCACCGTTAATGATGAGGAAACTCCCCGGCAAGCCACGGCCATCAGCGATATGGTTTTTACTCCCCCGGTATTGGTGAGCTACATTTCCCGAGTGATGACCCTCTACCCTGGCGATGTAATTTTGACTGGTACTCCGGAAGGCATTAGTGCCCTCCAAGTGGGAGACAAAGTGGAGGTGGAAATTGAAGGCATTGGTAATTTAACTAATACAATCATCGCGCCTCCCCTAGCGGCCCCAGAGTTAGCGGAAACGGTGGAGTTGGAAGTCGAAGCAGATAATTGATCTTAATTTCCGCCTCTGCTGTGCCTTATTGACCGAGATTTTTCCCTTGCCCATGAGTGAACCTAACCTCAACCCCGCCTACACCCTCGACCAGGCGATCGCCAATTTGCAACAAACAGAAGATACCAGTGCCCGTTACTATGCGGCCTGGTGGATTGGTCGTTTTCGCGCTGCTCAACCGGAAACCATTGCTGCTTTGTTGGTCGCCTTGGAAGATGAAACTGATCGCTCCCCGGACGGTGGTTATCCCCTGCGACGTAATGCGGCTAAAGCGTTGGGAAAATTAGGCGATCGCCAAGTGGTGCCGGCCCTAATCAAAGCCTTGGAATGTGAAGATTACTATGTGCGAGAGTCAGCGGCCCAGGCGCTGGAAGGTTTGGGGGATGCTAGAGCGATGGCACCTCTAATGGCCAAGTTAACGGGGGGATTAGCAGCGGCCCAGCTTGTGGAGGGTAAACCCCATTTAGCCCAACCCTACGAAGCGATTATTGAAGCCCTGGGTACTCTCCAAGCTGTGGAGTCCATTGGTTTAATTGAACCGTTTCTAGAGCATTTTTCCCCGAAAGTCCAATACGCCGCCGCCCGGGCCCTATTTCAGTTAACTGGGGATAATCGTTACGGCGACCTTCTCATTACTGCTCTGGGGGGGACAGACTTACAATTACGCCGTTCCGCCATGATGGATTTGGGAGCCACTGGCTACTTGCCCGGCGCCCAGGCGATCGCCAAAGCCTTTGCAGAAAATAGCCTCAAGTTGATCGCCCTGCGAGATTTGTGGGCCACCCATCGCCAAAGGCAAGCAAGTTCTGAATCGAAGGCGCTCAGTCTAGCTAGCCGACAAATATTGGAATTAATGGATAGTTTACTCTGAAATAATTGGAAATTTACAGATTTACGGAGATTTCAAGCTAGCCCCAGGGATTCTTCCAACGCACCAATTACGACTTCCGCCACCTGTTGAATGCGAAAACGACAAGCCAGGGTTTCAGTGGAATTAAAACTGCCATTTTCCCAAAATTTATTACTGCCAGCGCCACCACCACACAAACCGAAATAATCACAGGTTTGGCGACATTTTTCCACCCCCTGGGTCATATCGTAGTAGATATGCTGAAATTTCTCCGTTTGACAGACAGATGCAAAGGAATCCGTTAACACATTACCAAAAATAAAATCACCATACTGGGGCGTTTTAATGGCTAATAATTCTGGGTCAAAGGTGGAGAAGTTACCCTGGTGGTCGATGCTAACAATGGCAAAGGGACGATTCATATCCGTGTGATCAAGGCGGTCTTCTGTGTAAATCAAATTGCATAAACATTCAAATTCCCGCACTCGAAATTCTGGTTCACTGGTGCTGGTTAATTGCCAAAATCTTTCCAAAAATTGTCGATATTTTTGTAAGGTGCCCTGTTTATTCAGGGAAGATTCTGTGTTAATTCCCTCTGTTTCTTCCATATTAAAACCCACATCCAGTAGGTTATGATCCCGGAAAAAGTGAAAAATTTCGTCAGGATAATCCAAAGATTCTTCAGTTAAAACCGCAATAACACTGTGGCAAATATCATTTTTCTGTAACCATTCAATGCCTCGCATGGTGGCGGCATGGCTACCCCGGCCAGTTCTAGTTTTACGGTGCTTATCATGGAGAAAAGCGGGGCCGTCCAAACTAATACCCACATGGACAGGATATTGTTTAAAGAGGTCACACCAGGCCTGATTAATCAGAATACCGTTGCTTTGAAAAGAATGATCAAACCACAGTTGGCGGTGATTGTATTTTTCCCCGTAGGTTTCAATCTGGGCAAAAGCTTGGCGATAGAATTCTAGCCCAGCAGCTAATGGTTCCCCCGCATGCCAACACAAACTAAAATTGCTAGTAGTAAAAGGGCTAGCAAAAATCGCCTGCATAATTGGTTCTAACAAATCCAGGGACAAATGATTTTTTAAATGGCGATCGGGCAAGTAACAATAATCACAATCTAAATTGCAATAGGAAGTGGGTTGAATAATAACTAAATTAGTGGGGCCAAAATTAGTTATATCCATATTCCCCATGCTTTCATCAGCGGGTTGAGTTTGTTTGACTAAAGCTTGCATAAGTAGTCACCAATCGGAGCAAATAATTTGTTGTTACAATCAAAGGGGAGAAGTACACACCCAGATTGATTTTTGTTCATTAACTGGGTCCATAATCAACTGTGGCGCTAACCCTAACTCAGATTCCCTTGTTTCTGCAAAATTGGAACCAAATATTGCTTGAAGTCGTTCACGGGCAATCTCCACAGGAACATCAAAGGTGACAGCATAAACTCCCCAGGTGCCGGCCGGAATCATAATTGCTGAAACAGGAAGATCATAATAACTTTCCTCAATTTGATAGTAAGCAAAATCATCCTGGATTTTATCTGGCACAAGACGCTGAAAAAATGGATGTTTTGGCCGATCAATTCCTTCCCAGGGAGCAAGATAAACTCCTTCAAATTTACATTCAGGAAAGCCCCGCATCACGTCCTCAAAATCACTGGCAAAGTTATCGACAATAACGTTGGCCGGCTCGGCAAGAAGGGGTTGGGACGATAATATTTGGTAACCAACAATTGCCAGGGAGATTATCATTACCCTATGGGTAGAAACAGATGAGAAAGAAAACAGCAATTTTATTCCCTAGGTTTCAGTGTTGGCTGTGAAATGTTAATAAATTACCAACGATTAACAAAACCACCACCGCCGCCCCGGTTAGCAAAGCCTCCTCCATCCCCCCAACCATTGCCCCAGGGATTATTAACATTGGCAAAGCTGCCGCCACCACTGCCATCGGCCCAGCCTCCGCGCCCCACATTGGCAAAGCCTCCGCCCCCGGCACCATCACCCCATCCTCCCCGACGGGCATTACCAAAACCACCACCACCGCCACCATTGGCAAAACCAGCTTGTAGATTAGCTCGATTGATGGGGGTTTGCTGGGGAGACATTTGATTGGCCCTTTGCTGTAAAACTGAGCCGAGGTTGTTTAACCGGGTGGAAAGGGTATTCTGGGGGTTAGTTGCCAAGGCATTTCCCGATTCTGCCACTGTTCCGATCGCCGTTAGGGCAATTACAAATGCTGTCCAACTAGAGCGATTATTGATGGCCATGGATATTGCTCCCGGATTAATGAAGTGATGGGGAAAGAACAGATGGATGGATCTCAATGATAGGCCTTACCAACGGTTGATGAAGCCGCCCCCGTCAGGCCAACGACGGTTATAGAAACCGCCCCGATCGCCCCAGCCGTTACGCCAAGGATTGATATTGCCGAAGCCAGCGCCGCCTCGGCCATTGCCCCAGCCCCCTCTACCCAGGTTAACAAATGTACCGCCACCTCGCCCATTACCCCAACCGATCGCCACCTGCATAGGGGTTTCTGGAGATTGGGAAGCATTTTCTGGGGAGTTTTCTAGGGAATTAGCTTTAGCAGCGGTGTTTTTAAGGCTGGAATTAATGCGAGCAATGCGGGACTCAATGGTGGTGCCTTGACCTGACCCATGATGGTCAACAGTGGCGGCCTGGGCTGAAGCGGATGTTACCCCGGCGATCGCCACCAGGAAAGCGGTCCAGCTAAGTTGGTTAGAGTTCATGACAAATACCTAAAAATGGACAACAACAATTGGGGTAGGGATTAGCCAAGGTTGGAACAGTCCCCAAAACGTGCCAACCAAATTACTACCAATTAAAGTCAACTTCATTTACTGGCCATTTTTGGGCTCCATCACCTGCTCATGGGTAATTACTAGGTAATTAAAAAATTGGCGGAGATTGTCATTGTCCACGGGCACAATACCTTCGGTGCCGATCCATTTGTCAACGATGGCCACATCTTCTGGATCCCCTTGGACATAACCCTCCGCTAGCCGTACCAGGGCCCGATTTGCCAAACGCAAAAAGCTGGGATTGTCCTCCCGCACCATACAACCAACCCCGTACCTAATTTCTGCTGGTTGGGGAATAATTTTGGTATTGGGCATATCCAGTACCTGTCGCAATCCCGCCATTTGAATACCATCCCCCGCCACTGCATCCACGGTGCCTTTTTTCAAAGCTTCCATCCCCGCCCGCACACTGGTAACAGGGACCACTTGAATCTTGGATTGAGCGATTTTTATGGCATCTTCCACCACGGTATTGGGGACTAGAGCTATTCTTTTTCCCACCAGGGCCTCGGGGGAATTGATGGGGGTGTCATTGGGCACCAATAATTGAATGCCAGCTACCGCATAGCTAACGGTGAAGTCCACATAACGGTCCCGCTCCCACGTAAAAGCAGTATCACAGACAATGTCTAGCTCCCCGGTTTTCACTTTGGGCAGGGCGTCACTCATATCCTGCACTTCAACAATCTGCAAAACCACATCCCGGCCCAGTTCTTTCCCCACTTCCTCGCGGATACGGTCGGCAATGTCGATGGAGTAGCCCACCACCTCATTGTTCTCGTTGATATAGGAGAAAGGCACATTGTCCAGGTTGGCCCCGATGGTTAAATTACCGGTGCGAATAATTTTCTCCATTACGGTTTCGGCGATCGCCCCTTGGGCTCCCACCGTAGCGAGTAACAGTCCAATGAAAGTGGCGGAGAACTGCTTCAACATGGCATTAATTAACCAAAAAGTTTGCGTCCAGTCTAATATAGACCGGCTTTTGCCCCGGTAAAGTAAAGAACTATTACAAACATTGTCGCAATCACTTTCTATGACCTTTGGCATTCTCCACGGTGTTAGTGTGGGCCCCGGTGACCCGGAGTTGATCACCCTCAAGGGGTTAAAGATTTTGCAATCCTGCCCCGTGGTAGCTTTTCCCGCTGGTTTACAAGGGCGATCGGGGGTAGCAGAACAAATCATTAATTCCTATCTGAAACCAGAACAAATTCGTCTGTCCCTCAAATTTCCCTATGTGCAAAAGGAAGAAATTCTAGAGCAGGCCTGGCAGGAAGCGGCCGCAGAAGTTTGGCCCTACTTAGAAAAAGGAATAGATGTGGCCTTTGCCTGTGAAGGAGACATTAGTTTTTACAGCACCTTCACCTACCTTGCCCAAACCTTAAAAAGTAACCATCCCCAGTTAGGGATCAACTACATTGCTGGGGTAAGTTCTCCCTTTGCTGGAGCTTCAACCTTGGGTTTACCCCTAACTTGCCAGGAAGAAAAGCTCGCAATTTTACCAGCATTATATTGCCCGGAAGAATTGGAAAAAGCGTTGGATTGGGCGGAGGTAGTAGTGTTGATGAAAGTTCGTTTAGTGTATGGACAAGTGTGGAAAATTTTAGCTAAAAGAGAACTATTAGACCAGGCTTGGCTGTTGGAAAAAATTTCTACCGCCGAGGAAAAAATTTACCATCCCCTCAGCCATTATCCCCAGCTGTCCCTCTCCTATTTTTCCCTAATGTTAATCAAGCAAAATCAAAATAAGATTGGCAAAATTTAACGGAGAAAATTTTCGAGCATAATGCCTTCTTTGCGGCCGTGATCAGTTTGGCGATCGTAGTCTAGGTCCCTTTGGCGGTAAAGCTGGATAATCTGTTGAGCAGTGCTTTCAGCTTTGGTTTGTAGACTCTGGCAGTTGGGGAATGGGCCGAGATTCAGTAGGGCTTTTTCAATGGCTCTAGCCCCATAAAGACCGGAATTTTTGTGGTTTTCCTCATGCTTAAATAAAGCGGCCAAGTAGCGGTTAAAAACCCTGCGGGCTTCCGGGTCGGTGCCATGGTTAGGGGGAATGCGGGGTAAGGTATAGGTAACATCAAGGTTGGTGGCAACTTTGGTGATTTGACATTGTTGGGCTGTGGACCACCATTGGTACTGCCAACGCACTAACCACTGAGTATAGCCACGGTAATGTTTACCTTGAAAAATGATCGGACTGCGTCGATTTAATTCATTGTTCAAATCCCATTTAGTTTTGGGATAAATAGAATAGTATTTATACTCGATTTTAACAATTGGCTCTGCCTCTACCCTAGCCGCCCCAAGCAGTCCCAAAACTATTGTTAATGGGGCAAGCAATGCTAACTTAACATACATTTTGCTAAGCCTGTTCACCGTTGGTAGTGATTACCTCAATTTGGTAATTGTTGCGCCCTTGGTATCAATGGGTAAACAATGACTTTCGGCCTCAATGCCCGCATCATGCCAGGTTTCCACTAGGGTGGAGGCGACCTGGGGAGCCCTGACTTCATCGGCGATCGCCAATAGGGTAGGGCCGGCACCGCTAATCACTAGGTTATAGGCCCCGGCGGCGAGGGCGGCCTGGTGCAGTTGATCGTAGGCAGGAATTAAACTCTGGCGATAGGGTTGGTGAATTTGATCCTGGAGGGCCAGGGCTAACCAATCTCCCCGCCCTTGACTAAAAGCTTGTACCAACAGCGCTAGGTGGGAAGCATTAAAAATAGCGGCACTACGGTCATACTGACGGGGAAGAACCGCCCGGGCCGCTTCGGTGGATAACTCGAAATTGGGAATGGCCAAAACCGGGACAAATTTGCGCGGCCAATCCAAAGCAACCAATTGCCAATGGTCACCATTTTTGACAGCCAGTTGACAGCCCCCCAATAGGGCTGGGGCCACATTATCGGGATGTCCTTCCATGGCGATCGCCATCTGCAAAATTTCCGAGGTTGTGCAAGGATTACCCGCCGCTTGATTGGCCGCCAATAACCCCCCCACAATGGCGGTGGCTGAACTACCCAAACCCCGGGCTAAAGGAATTTCCAAGTCAATTTCCAGCTTCAGGGGTGGTATAGCCTGCCCAGTTTGTTGATAAAAGTAGGCGATGGCTTGGTAGAGTAAATTGTCCTTGCCGGTGCTGATTTTTTCCCCGTCCCTGCCCCTGGCTTCAATCAATAGATCAACTTCCGGGTCCGTCGGATCAGTCACCGTCACATGGTTATATAAACCCAGGGCCGCCCCCAAACAATCAAAGCCTGGGCCAATATTGGCGGTGGTGGCGGGCACGGAAACGGTAAAGCTGACCATGGCAAATAGCAGGGAAAATGGGGATTAATGCTCTGGTATTATCGGGCTTGGTCTGGGCCAGAGGCAATAGTGGCTTGACCCAGAGGCGATCGCCTGGCGGATACGATTGATTTTTGCCAAGGCGAAAATAGTTTACTTAGACCATGGCTACCTGAATGAATGATTGGGCAGTAATGGAATTAATGGGAGTAAAATATCCGTCTATTCATCTGGTTTATTAACATTTACCTATATTTATTTGGGAGTTAAAGCCTAGCCAATGGAATCCACTGGAGAAACACTGAACATAGAAGAAAAAGTTTTTGCGATTGCGGATCAATTTGATCACCAAGGAAAAATTGTCCAGATCAAACCCTTTGGCAACGGCAATATTAATGACACTTTTTTGGTGGATTTGGACGGTCAAACGCAAACTAGTTTTATTTTGCAAAGGATTAACCATCAAGTATTTAAAAATCCAGCGGCGGTGATGGGCAATATGGTTAGGGTAACTACCCATATTAAACAAAAATTACAACGGCAACCCCTGGAACGTCCTTGGTTAATGCCAGAAGTAATTTTAACTAAAAATAATCAGGACCATTGGGATTCAGGCACTGGCGAATTTTGGCGGGCGATTAGTTTCATTGCCGGTTCGGAATCCTTTGATATTCTGACGGACCCAGCCCAGGCCAAGGAAGTGGGCACCGCCCTAGGCATCTTCCACCAACTATTGAGCGACCTTTCCCCCAGCCAGTTAGTCGATACTCTACCCGGATTTCACCATACTCCTGTTTATCTCCAGCAGTATCAGCAGGCACTGGCCCAGAGTCCAAGGCTTACTGGATCATTAAGCCCAGAAATTAACCATTGCCAAAGAGTAATTGCAAGTTGGATTGACCATTGTGGAGTATTGGAAACCGCTAAAGCGAAGGGACAATTACCCCTCCGGTTAATGCATGGTGATCCTAAAGTTAATAATATTTTGTTCGATCGCCAATCGGGACATGCAGTCAGCGTGATTGATTTGGATACCACTAAACCAGGTTTAATCCATTACGATTTGGGGGATTGTTTGCGTTCCGGTTGCAACTTGTTGGGGGAAGAAACGGAAAATTGGTCAGCGGTGGAATTTAATCTAGATCTTTGCCGGGCTATGCTTGAGGGTTATTTGCCCCAATGTCAGCATTTTCTCACCGCCGCTGATTATGATTATTTGTGCCCCGCCATTGCCCTGATTAGCTTTGAATTGGGACTACGGTTTTTTACCGATTACCTTAACGGCGATCGTTATTTCAAAGTTAAATACCCGGAGCACAATCTAATCAGAGCTTTGGTGCAATTCCAGTTAGCTAGCCATATCCAAAGCCAAGAAGATGCCATTCGTCGGATGATCGAGGATATCAGAGGTTAAAGCCTTTTTGGATAAGGAATTATCCTCGCCGCTTACTATAGTCAAGGGTAGTAAACATTGGTTTTGCAGACTCTTTTTGCCAACTGATAACTGTTAATTATCCCCCAAATGGCATTGCACAGTGCTGGTGAGTTGGTCCGACCAATGGGCCGCCGTCTCCGCACAGGCCGCCTCCACCATGACCCGAATTAATGGTTCTGTGCCCGAAGCCCGCACTAAAATTCTTCCCGTGGTGCCCATGGACTTTTCCGCCGTGGCGATCGCCTGTTGCAAAGGGGCGCATTCTTGCCAATGTAAGCGGCGCTCCCGGTCTAGTACCCTGACGTTGCGGAGAATTTGGGGATAGGGTTGGAAACTTTCCGACAGCAGTTCGCTCAAGGATAAACCGGACTTTTGCACTAGGGCAGTTAAATGCAAGGCCGCTTGCAGGCCATCTCCGGAATAACTATGGTGGTGGCAAATAATGTGTCCCGACTGTTCTCCCCCCAGCATGGCCCCGGTTTCCCACATTTGGGCTTGGACGTTTTGGTCCCCCACCGCAGTGCGAATTAATTTACCCCCCAGTTTCTCCCAAGCTCGCTCAAAGGCCAAGTTGGCCATGACAGTGCCGACAATTAAGTTATCGGGCAGATGGTTGCTCTCCTGCAGAGTTTTACCCCACAAAAAGAGAATGTAATCTCCGTCCACTGGGCGGCCTTGGGCATCCACCGCCATCACCCGGTCCGCATCACCGTCAAAGGCAAAACCTAAATCCGCCCCAGTTTCCCGCACAGCCCTTTGCAAACGGTGTAAATGGGTAGAACCGCAATCAACGTTAATTTGACTACCATCGGCCAAATCGTGCAGAGCTATGACCTCCGCTCCCAAACTACGAAAAATATGGGGTGCCAAATTTACCGAAGCTCCCCAGGCTAGATCCAACACCACTTTTAGCCCTTGAAAATCCAAGGGTTGGGGTAAACTACCTAGCAAAAAATCTTGGTAATGTTGGACACGATGGGGCTGGCCATAACTCCTTCCCCATTGACTGGCATTCAGCCCGGAGGTTTTATTTTGTCCCCGTAGTCCTGCCTCGATCGCCGTGGCTAGGGATTTGTGTAATTTCAACCCTTCGTGATCAAAGAATTTAATGCCATTGTCTTCTGGCGGATTATGGCTAGCGGAAATCATAATGCCCCCGATCGCCGCTGTTTTTCTGGTGAGATAGGCCACACAGGGAGTGGGACAAAGCCCCAGTTGCCACACTTCCACCCCAGCACTGTTCAAACCAGCGGCCATGGCGTTGGCCAGCATGTCACTGGAAAGCCGGGAATCCTGACCAATAATCACCGGGCCAGCAGTATTAGTTTGTTCCCGTAATACCTGCCCCGCCCAAAAGCCTAAGGATAAAGCCAAGGGGGCCGTCAATAATTCCCCCGCCTTACCCCGGATACCGTCCGTGCCAAACAATGGCGATCGGGGCAAGCTCAAGCCGAATTCTCCCATCATTGATAGCAAAGGCAGATCTAAACCACGGCTGTGGATGGGGGAAGCAACCATCTGAAAATTTTCCTCACACAATTCTTCCTCTCAGGATAACTGCTCCGGGAAATTTCAGGTAAATCACGCCCCACTGGATTGCCTCAGGGGTTGAACGTCCGCTACCCTTAGAACTGTGACGATTTGTAAAAATCCGCTCAATTTTTAAATTCTGATTCCGGCGAAATATGCCCCATACCATTGTTACGGAAACCTGCGAAGGCGTGGCCGACTGCGTTGAAGCCTGCCCCGTAGCCTGCATTCACCCCGGAGACGGGAAAAACACCATTGGCACCGATTGGTATTGGATTGACTTTGCCACCTGCATCGATTGCGGCATCTGCCTCCAAGTTTGCCCGGTGGAAGGGGCCATTCTGCCGGAGGAACGGCCTGATTTACAGAAAAGCCCTGCCTAGGGTTGGGAGGGGTCTAACTGCCCTCGACTAGCTTAAATTTTGCTGGTTGACTGATATTCACTAAGTTCCCTGGCCTGGGTCGATCAAACTTTTCCACCCTTTATCTATGTCTGACCTCCTCGTTGTTAAGGACGTATTTGCTGGCTATGTGGCCGATGTGCCCATTTTGCAGGGTATTAATTTCTCCATTGCGCCGGGGGAGTTGGTCACAGTTATCGGCCCCAACGGAGCAGGGAAATCCACCCTAGCTAAAACTATTTTTGGCCTACTCACTCCAAGCCAGGGGGAGATTATTTTTAAAGGGGAAAATATTACCGGCCTTGGTTCCGACCAAATTGTGCGTCGGGGAATGTGCTATGTGCCCCAGGTTTGTAATGTGTTTGGCAGCCTAACAGTGGCAGAGAATTTGGATATGGGGGCCTTTCTACACCAGGGTCCTACCCAAACCCTAAAGGACCGCATCTATACCATGTTTCCCAAATTAGCCCAACGCCGCCATCAGAGGGCTGGGACTTTATCCGGCGGAGAACGGCAGATGTTGGCCATGGGTCGGGCTTTGATGCTAGACCCGGATTTGTTGTTACTGGATGAACCGTCGGCGGCCCTATCCCCCATTTTGGTCAAGGATGTGTTCGCCCAAATTAAGGCAATTAATGCCACTGGTAAGGCAATTATTTTAGTGGAGCAAAATGCCAAGCAGGCGTTGATGATGGCTGATCGGGGTTACGTGCTAGAAAATGGCCGGGATAAGTTGGAAGGACCGGGGCAAAGTCTACTCAATGATCCTTTGGTGGGAGAACTTTATTTGGGGGCAGCGTATCACAACTAAATTTTTTGGGGGCGGCGGGTTTAAGACCGGATTTTTGAATGATTGCTCAGTATCCACAAAATCTCCAAAATTTCTCAACCAAACTCCCCCATTCTGGGAATAATGACTTTTTTCTTGCCGTGACCGATTAGTTTTTATTAATTAATTGCCAATTACCTTGCGTATTCTTTCCACCACCAACGTTCTGCAGACCCCCACGGCGATCGCCTTGGGAAACTTTGATGGAGTCCATCGGGGCCACGGGGTGGTGTTGCGTCAGGTGATGGATTTTGCCCAGGCGGTGGAACATCTCTTACATCCAGCGGTGGTTAGTTTTAATCCCCATCCCCGTAGTTTTTTCAGTGGCCGCACCCAACCTTTATTGACCCCCTTGCCAGAGAAGGCGGAACAATTGACGGCGATCGGCATTGAACAGTTGGTCTTGTTACCCTTCACGGAAAAGTTAGCTAACCTTAGCCCCAAGCAATTTGTCCAATCCATTTTAGTGGAGCAATTGCAAGCCAAATTTATCAGCGTTGGCCAGGATTTTTGCTTTGGTCATCAACGGCGGGGCAATGTGCAGGATTTACAAAACCTTGGGCAAGAATTTGGCATCACCGTGGCGATCGCCCAATTGGAGCAAACGGATACGGAACGGATTAGTAGTTCCCGTATTCGCCGAGCCTTAAAAGAAGGCAAGTTGGCCATGGCCAATCATTTGTTGGGACGGCCCTATGCCCTCAGGGGGACGGTGGTGCAGGGACAGCAATTGGGGCGTAAATTGGGCTTTCCCACTGCTAACCTTTGTTTGCCAGCGGATAAACTCTGGCCGAAGTATGGAGTGTATGCGGGTTGGGTCAATCTAAATGCCTTGGACGTACCCATACCAGCGGTGATTAACCTTGGCGATCGCCCCACAGTCAACGGCCAGGAACCTTCGGCGGAAGTGCATTTACTGCAGTGGTCAGGGGATTTGTATGGCCAAGGTTTAGAGGTGGCCTTGACCCACTATCTGCGCCCCGAAACAAAATTTGCTGGCTTGGACCAATTAAAAAATCAGATCGCCCAGGACTGCCAGCAGGCAGAAAAGTTACTCAATCTGGATGGGGCGATTCCTTAATGGCTTCAATCTAGGCGAGGGGATCGGCACTGGGGGGAGTCGGGGGAGCAGAAAGCAAATTTCTCAGGCCCAAAGCACCAAAGGCGGCGAAGCCGATGGAAAGCATCAAACTGCTCAGTCCCACCCGTAAGCCTTGTTTAAGAGCTTGGTTAGAGGCTTGGCTTTCTACTTTTTGCCGTTGCTCCGTCACCTGGTTTTCTAAATTGGTTTTAATTTCTTCCATTTTTGCCTTCAGGGCGGCCGGGTCCTTGGACATTTCCCGTAGGCCTTTGAGTTCGTTCACTTGGCGTTCAATATTAGCCAGCTGCTCTTGGTTGAGGGGATTACCATTCGCTTGACCGGAGGCCAAAAGTTGCTCCCCTTCTTGGATTTGTTGTTCCAACGCTTCTGGGTTTTGGGACAGGGCATCAAATTGTCTCAGGGCCCCTTCCACCTGTTCTTGTCCTTGGCCAATCTGACTTTCCAGTCGAGCTAACTCCGCTGTCTTAATTTGGTTCACATTGGTCAAATGTACCGGGATCAACAATAGAAAGACCAATCCCAAGGTGATCGCCAAAATATAAATCGGCATCCGCAAATCAAAGCCACTTTTAGGGGGAGCTCCGGCGGTTTTTGCCATGGTATCCACCAAGTAACCAAGGGAAATCAACCCCATGCCCAACATCGGCACTATACCCCGGTCAACAATGCCCGTGATCGTTGTCAACTGCCACTGGGGATCAGCCATTTGCAGAGGGAAGATGAGGCTAAAAAAATCCAGCAGGGCAATGAGGACGAAAATAACGCCAAACAATTTTAATGTCAGGGCGGTAAAGGCAGGGATGTTCATAAATTCCAGAGAGCAACGCAATATACTATACGCCATCTTAGCTAAGCACTTTCCCCCCATGGGGCGCAATTTCAGCGTCGGGGTGCCTCCTATCGAAAGTGCAAACAAGATCCAAGATCAAAGTTAGATGGTCTAGATTAGATTAGGCGAATTAAGCCAACGTCTGCCAAATTATCTAAATTATTTCCATTTTGCCATTGCCCATGAGCCTCCCCGCACCGGAAACTCCCCTCTATAACCATCCCCTGCCCCAATTAGAACGCTGGCTCATGGCCCTGGGTTGTCAGCAAGACCGTGGCGATCGCCATTGTTGGCTGCTCCATCAAGGGGACTGGGATGCGGAACTGAGTTTGGACACAGAAGAACTTGTGATCTGCTACTTCCCCCACCAACCCCAACGCAAAGTGGTGCGGAGCTTTAAATATTCCCTCAGTCGCCAAGACGTGGAAGCTGCGGTCCTGGAAGGTCCCTAGGTTAACCCCAGGGAAGATATCCTTTACCACCATCCCTTAAAGAAAACCAGCAAAGAGCAGTAACAACCCCCAGGTAATTGTCACTGCTTCAACCAAAAACATTGTTTTGGAAATCCTGGCGATCGCCAGTTGCGGCCATTGGGTTTGCCCCATCAGCCCCTAGTCGTCGTAAATGCGGCACTCAGCAGCGTCGGGGTTTTCGTCACAGAACTTTTCCAGGGTAGTTTGGGTGGGATGTTGTTGACGTTGGTGGGCGGCTTCCGCTTCTAGCTCTTCCACCGCATCCCAGGCCGCAGCGCACTCCGCCGGAGAGGCTTCATCGGTACTGCAAACTTGTCTAGCGTTGGCTAGCTCCTGTTCGATTTTTTCTTGAATATTGCTCATAAAGTTTAACCGCCTACGATTATCTACAGAGAGTAAGGCTCATTCATGTTAGCGAATTTGGTTGGCTTTGGGTAGAAGGAACCACAACGGGAATATGCGGTTTTCCTCACTTTGCTGACCTCAACTTGCCCCATACGGCCTTGGGGGGCCACCACCGGGGATAGTATGAAGAATTGTGAAAATGTTCACAGGTTTACAACAGTTTCCTCCGGGAAAGCATGGGGTCAACTACACCGATTCCCAAGTTTAATTAAGTTTAATTTCGCTCATAGGTCAACCACTGCTATGGACAAGCCACGTATCCTTTCTGGAGTTCAGCCCACCGGAAATCTGCACCTAGGCAACTATTTAGGAGCTATCCGGAGCTGGGTTGAGCAACAGCAACATTACGATAACTTTTTTTGTGTGGTGGACCTCCATGCCATCACGGTGCCCCACAACCCCCAGACCCTAGCCCAGGACACCCTCACCATTGCCGCCTTGTACCTTGCCTGTGGCATTGACCTGCAATATTCCACCATTTTTGTCCAGTCCCATGTGGCGGCCCACAGTGAATTGGCGTGGTTGCTCAACTGTGTCACCCCCCTCAATTGGCTAGAACGAATGATTCAGTTTAAGGAGAAGGCCGTTAAACAGGGGGAAAATGTCAGCGTGGGGCTATTGGATTATCCTGTGCTCATGGCGGCGGATATTTTGCTCTACGATGCGGATAAAGTGCCCGTGGGGGAAGACCAAAAGCAACATTTGGAGTTGACTCGCGACATTGTGATCCGCATTAACGATAAATTTGGTCGGGAAGATGCGCCGGTATTGAAACTGCCAGAACCCTTAATTCGCAAGGAAGGGGCCAGGGTGATGAGTTTAGCCGATGGCACAAAAAAAATGTCCAAATCCGATGAGTCGGAACTGAGTCGCATTAACCTGTTGGACCCGCCGGAGATGATTAAGAAAAAAATTAAAAAATGTAAGACCGATCCCCAGCGGGGTTTATGGTTTGATGATCCAGAACGCCCCGAATGTCACAATTTGTTGACTTTGTACACTCTATTAAGTAACCAAACTAAGGAAGCGGTGGCTCAGGAATGTGCCGAAATGGGTTGGGGTCAATTCAAGCCCCTGTTAACGGAAACGGCGATCGCCGCCTTGGAACCAATTCAAGCAAAATATGCAGAAATTTTGGCGGATCGGGGGGAGTTGGACCGCATCATCCAAGCGGGTAACGCAAAAGCCAGTCAAACTGCCCAACAAACCTTAGCTAGGGTGCGGGGTGCCCTCGGATTTTTAGCACCGCCCTATTAGGGCCCGTCATCGGGGCACCAGGAGCCGTGTTAGGATGAAGTTTGGGATGCGCCTCCACGGCCGAATATTTCCTGTGCAAACTTCCCTTAGCACGACGACCGCAAACGGACTCAGCAGTGGTCTGTAAACTATATTTTATGAGGAACAAACAATGGCAAAACGTCGTAATTTAAAGAAGGAAAAAGCTGAACGTAATCGTGCTTATGCTCGTCAGTTTCGCTCCGCCAGTCGCACCCAAAACCGCCGCTATTCCGGTGGCCAAAGACAACAAGGTGACTCCAATGGCTCCAGCAATAACGGTGCCGCCAGCGACGTTTAATCTATTTTTAGCGCTCCTAAGGGTGGCTAAAACTCTGCATAAAAAACGGTGATCGGTGGGTTTCGGCCCACCGTTTGTTGTCTGGGGTTTTTGGGGACTGGGGCTAGTAGTAAATTTTCCTTGCCATGGTTGAGTTAGACCGGAGTCGGGTAATCCATTGGCTCCAAGAAAATGTTTCCCCCCAACGGTTAGACCATATTTTGGGAGTCGAACAGACGGCGGTGCAATGGGCTCCCCTCCATAAAGTTGACCCAATCAAAGCGGGACAGGCAGGACTACTGCACGATTTAGCTAAATTTTTCCCGCCGACTAAACTATTGGTGATCGCCAAGGAACATAATTTACCCCTCGACCCGATTTTGCGAGCCACTCCCCATTTAATCCATGCCGATGTGAGTGCGATTATTGCCGCTGAGGAATTTGGAGTTGATGATCCGGACGTTTTAAACGCTATCCGTTGCCATACTCTGGGGGCAGTGCCCATGGACCTTTTATCCTGTTTAATTTTTGTTGCTGATGCTCTGGAACCCACTAGGGGCAATGGTTTGGAGATAGAAAAATTACGCCAGGTAGCCCAACACAATCTTTACCAAGCCGTGCGCCTTACCTGTGAGCAAACCCTGACTTATTTAATCAAGCATCACAAAGTTATCCATCCCCAGGTGATTTTGACCCGCAATTGGGCGTTACAAATGGAAAAGTAAGCACAATATTCCCAGGGGTTCTAGCTACACTAGAAAAGTAACCCTTAACCTGTCCATCGTTTTTTGGAGTTGACCGAATCCTAATATGACTGAAATTTCCCGCTTCGATGCATACCCCCCCACTTTGACCGTTAATCCCAGCGTTCCCGCCGATGCCCCCGCCACTGAACATTTGGTGTGGACCATTGCCCAAGCTGCGGAAGAACGTAAAGCAGGGGATTTAGTCATTCTCAAGGTGACGGATGTGTCCTATCTGGCGGATTATTTTGTCATCTGTACCGGATTTTCCCGCACCCAGGTCCGGGCGATCGCCGACAACATTGAAAAACAAGTGGAACTGGTGCACGGTCAACTGCCTACCCATACGGAAGGGAATAGTGAAAGCATTTGGGTGTTACAGGATTTTGGCGATGTTCTCGTCCATACCTTTATGCCAGAGGAACGGGAATTTTATAAGCTGGAAGCTTTTTGGGGCCATGCCCAGGAACAAACTTTAGCTGATATTGCCACGGCGATCGGTATTGCCTACAATGCTCCCACTTCTGCTTAGGGTGTTTAGATCCCACACTGATCCCTGCCTAGTCAGGATTTGAGCAATAAGAAAGTCACCGTACCCAGGCCGGAGATCGCCAAGTAGGGCCAACGGATCAATTTTGAGGTTGGGGCCATGGCCAGGATCGTGAGTAGAAAAAGGTCGAGAAAAACTCGGCTGTAATTGAGGTAGTAATTGAGAATATAAAAGCTGGCCACCAGTAACAAACCGCCATAGAGCCAGCCGCCGTAGGCTAAGGTTCTGTTGCTTTGACGCTGGAGCAGGGTGAGCCAAATGAGTAATGCCAGAGTTAGCAAGAGTAACAGCCAGAGATAGGCCTCGTAGATGTTGTTATCCGTCAGTCCTGCTTGAATCAAACTCTGGAATTTTTCCCCTATCCCCACCAATGGCCAACCGAAATTGCCGGTGCCACTGCCCCCTGGTAACTGTCGCCAACGGATATAGCCTAACCAAAGGGTCAAGGGAATAAGGCTGAGTAATAAAGGGACCATCGATCGCCATTGTCGATTTTGCACCAACGTTAGAGCAATGGCCAGCCAGATAATTAACGATGTTTCCCTGGTTAATAACGCTAGGGCCAAGAGGATAGGCACCAGCCACCATTTTTTACTTTGATGGGGGGGAAATATTTGCTGACAGACCACTGTCCCCATACTGAAAGCACTGGCCAGTAAGTCCGCTGTGGAGAGAAATAGCACCATCCAAATCCCTGGAATGGCCAGCACTATTAAGGCTCCAATGGTTTTCTGTTTTTGAGATTGAAAATAAACAGCAGTTAAGCCTGTACAAACGGCGATCGCCAAAATATTAATCAACACCAAAGCCCAGGGAATTAACACTGGATTGCCTAAACCAAGCAGATAGCCCAGCAGAGGATAAAGAATACGGCGATAACGATAGCTGGGATGATCAAGGGCCGCAATGGAGTCTTGATTTTGCAACCCCGGATCCAGGGCAATGGTCAAAAATTGTTGGCCGTCGTAACCCAATTCCCCTTGATAAATTAACGTTTCCGCCGGATTCAAGAATGGGGACAGGGGCAGCACCGAACCAATGCGGAAAAATCCCGTGATCTGCCCGTCAAATTTTGCCCGGTAGAAATACCCCGCCACAGCGATCGCCAGCCCCAAGGCCACCAACATCGCTTTATAAATGTCTTGACGATCAGTGTTTTGAGCAATCTTTTCCACGGCGATCGGGTTCGGATGATAACAATAGAAGCCAAGATTAGGGAGTTTCCTCCATTGCTTCACAGAAGGAAAACCAAGGCCGATAGCCTCTGATGCTATGCTAGATCGAGTCTATTTTTAACAATATTTTTTAAGTTTCATGACTGTTTCGACCTCTGCTCCCACAGTTCGGATAGGCTCACGGAAAAGCCAACTAGCCCTCGTGCAAACCTATTGGGTGCAGGAAGAATTGCAAAAACACTTCCCCGATCGCCAATTCGATGTCGAAACCATGGAAACCCAGGGGGATAAAATCCTCGATGTGGCCCTAGCAAAAATTGGGGATAAGGGACTATTCACCCAAGAACTTGAAGACGGCATGTTGGGAAAAAGAACCGACTTAGCCGTTCACTCCCTCAAAGATTTGCCCACTAATTTGCCAGCGGGCTTGATGCTGGGCTGCGTGACCAAACGGGTTAATCCCGCCGACGCTTTGGTTTTAAATGCTAAACACCAAGGCAAAGATTTGGCTTCCTTGCCGGAAGGGGCGGTGATTGGCACCTCTTCCCTCCGTCGTTTGGCCCAACTGCGCTACCACTTTCCCCATTTAACCTTTAAGGATGTGCGGGGCAACGTTAATACCCGTTTGGCCAAATTGGATAGTAATGAGTACGATGCCATCATTCTGGCCGCCGCTGGTTTGGAGCGGTTAGACATGGCCAATCGCATTGACCAACTAATTCCCCCGGAAATTTCTCTCCATGCGGTGGGTCAAGGAGCTTTGGGCATCGAGTGTCGTGAAGGCGATCAAGAAATTCTCAGCCTGTTGAAAGTGTTGGAAGACGAAGATAGCCGGGATCGTTGCCTAGCGGAACGGGCCTTTTTGCGCCAACTGGAAGGGGGTTGCCAAGTGCCTATCGGTGTTAATACCCATTTAGATGGCGACAATTTAACCCTTACCGGCATGGTGGCCAGTTTGGATGGCCAAAGGTTAATTAAAGATACCCTCAGCGCTCCCCGGAACGAAGCGGAAAAATTGGGTCAGGATCTTGCCCTCAAACTCCGGGAACAGGGAGCAGGGGAAATCCTAGCGGAAATCTTAGCGGAAACTGGCCGGGGATAAACTATCCGGTTCTAAGCGGAGGCTGGATTTGGCATCTGGACGTGTAAAGTTGCCTGTTTCGAGTTGAAAGAGATAATCTGGCCTTGATGGGGGAAACAGCTTCACTCATATCTTCCCCGGTCAAGAACTATGCCCAACTCAGATCGCCAAGCACAATTAGCCCAACTACGGAGCCAATATCCCCAAAAGTTTGCGTCCCACAGTGAAATCTTTAGCCATATTCACCGCGGTGATCGCCTGTTTATCAGCACGGCCTGTGGGGAACCTCAGTACTTAGTGCAGGAGTTAGTTAACTATGTGCAAGCCCATCCTAAATCCCTATTTGATGCGGAAGTGCTCCAGGTTTGGACTCTAGGTTTAGCACCCTACACCGACAGTAAATTTGCCAAAAACTTTCGCCATAATTCCTTTTTCATTGGCCACCACACCCGTAGCGCCGTTAACGAAGGTTTAGCAGACTACACCCCCATTTTTCTTTCCCAGGTACCAGGGCTATTTGAGCAGGGATTTGTCCCTATCGATGTGGCTTTAATTCAAACTTCCTATCCCGATGACCATGGTTACGTCAACCTAGGGGTGAGTGTGGATATTGTTAAAGCGGCGGTGGAGCAGGCCTGTTTGGTAATCGCCCAAATGAATAGCCAAGTGCCCAGAATCCACGGGGATGGCTTTATTGCCCTGGAAAAATTGGACTATATCATTGCCCACGATGAACCGCTGTTGGAATATCAAATGGAGCGGGACAATATTCTCGCCGGCCGTATTGGCAAATATGTTGCTAGTTTGATCCAAGATGGGGACACAATTCAAGTGGGTTACGGTAGTATCCCCGATGCAGTATTGAGTTATTTAGGCAATAAGAAAAATTTGGGAGTGCACACGGAATTAATTTCCGATGGGCTGGTGCAATTGCTCAAAAGTGGGGCAGTGAATAACAGCCAAAAAACAAGAAATCGGGGCAAAGTAGTGGCAACCTTTTGCATGGGCAGTCGGAGTACTTATGATTATTTAAACGATAATCCCGCTGTGGAATTTCGCACCGTTGATTACACTAACAATCCCATCACCATTGCCCACCACGACAATATGGTGGCCATTAATAGTGCCTTGGAAATTGATTTGACGGGGCAATCCACCGCCGAATCCCTGGGCAGTAATTTTTATAGTGGCATCGGTGGCCAAGCGGATTTTATGCGGGGAGCAGTGATGGCCAATGGGGGACGTACTATTTTGGCTTTGGAGTCCACCGCCGAAAATGAAACCATTTCTCGCATTGTGCCCTTTTTGCGGGAAGGAGTGGGCATTACCCTCAATCGAGGCGATATTCATTATGTAGTAACAGAGTATGGCATTGCCTATCTTCACGGTAAAAATATTCGGGAACGGGCCATGCAGTTAACGGCGATCGCCCATCCCAAATTCCGTCCCTGGTTAATTGAGCAGGCGAAAAAAAATCATTTAATTTACGCTGACCAAGCTTTCATTGCCGGGCAACATGGGGAATATCCGGAAAAGCTGGAAACCTATCGCACCACCCGCACCGGCCTAGAATTGTTATTAAGACCAGTGAAATTTAACGATGAACCTAACCTAAAAAATTTTTTTTACTCCCTCTCCGATGAAAGTTTGGTAAGGCGTTTTATGTCAGTGCGTACTGATATGTCTCACCAGAGATTACAACAGTTTTCTGTGATTAACTACAACGAAGAAATAATTATTCTGGCGATCATCAAACAGCAACATCAAGAAGCCATTGTGGGGGTGGGTCAGTATGCCCTCAACGAAGATAGTCACACAGCCGATGTCGCTTTTGTGGTGCGGGATGATTACCATAATCAAGGCATTGGTGCTCTGCTGTTAAATTATTTAACCCAATTGGCTAAAAAACAAGGTTTACTGGGTTTTACCGCTGATGTTTTACTGGAAAATCGAGCCATGTTGCATCTATTTGAGAAGATGAACTTTCGCATGGAACGACGTATGAGCGAAGGGGTTTACGAATTAAAAATGTTTTTTAGTTGAGCCGTCTTCTTTCTGCTAATTTATTGAAGGAATTTTTGATGCTGGCGTTAGTAATTTTACCGCTTCTTAGATTTATTAAAATCTCGTCATAAAACTTTACTGACTAGCGGTTTATTTTCTGGCTAAAAGCGCTATCACTTAAGTAGGTGGAATCGGCAGATTTGTAGTAGTTGATACTTAACTTTTTAGGGAATATCGTTGTGGGAAAAATCGAGATCATTTTCCCAGAAAAATCATTGCTGGATACGTTGAGGTTATTTAAATTATGACGAGTTCCCTTTATTTAAGCACCACCGAAGCCCGCAGTGGTAAATCTCTGGTAGTATTGGGCATTTTAGACTTAATTCTCAAAAAAACCACCCGTATTGCCTATTTTCGTCCAATTATTCAAGACCCAGTTAATGGCAAACATGATAACAACATTATTCTGGTGCTGGAAAATTTTCGTCTCCAACAAACCTATACCGATTCCTTTGGTTTGTATTTCCATGAAGCGGTGAGTTTAGCCTCCGATGGAGCTATTGATCAGGTATTAGACCGAATTTTGGCTAAATATCGCCATTTGGCAGATCAAGTAGATTTTATTCTCTGTGAAGGCTCAGACTATTTGGGGGAGGAATCGGCTTTTGAATTTGATCTCAACACCACGATCGCCAAGATGTTGAACTGTCCCATTTTGCTGTTGGGCAATGCCATGGGCAACACCATTGCCGATAGTTTGCAACCCATCGATATGGCCCTGAATAGCTATGACCAAGAGTCTTGTCAGGTGGTGGGGGTAATAATTAACCGAGTGCAGCCCGAATTAGCCACAGAAATTCAAGCCCAACTGGAGAAGCGTTATGGCGATCGCCAGATGGTGCTGGGGACCATTCCCCAGGACATTATGCTCAAAAGTCTGCGCCTGAGGGAAATTGTCAGCGGGCTCAATGCCCAAGTACTCAGCGGTGCGGATTTGCTCGATAACTTGGTCTATCACCATTTAGTGGTGGCGATGCACATTGCCCACGCCCTCCATTGGTTGCACGAAAAAAATACCCTAATTATTACCCCTGGCGATCGGGGCGACATCATTCTGGGGGTGATGCAGGCCCACCGCTCCCTCAACTATCCCAGCATTGCCGGTATTTTGCTCACTGCAGATTACCATCCCGAACCGGCCATTATGAAACTAATTGAAGGGCTACCCGACGCCCCTCCCCTGTTGCTGACTAGCACCCACACCCATGAAACTTCCGCCCGTTTGGAAACTCTCCACCCTGCCCTGAGCCCTACGGATAACTATAAAATTCGCCACAGTATTGCGCTGTTTCAACAACAAATTGATGGGGAGAAATTACTCAATTACCTTAAAACCATCCGCAGTAAAGGTATTACCCCCAAACTGTTTCTCTACAATTTAGTTCAAGCCGCCACCGCCGCCCAACGACATATTGTCCTACCGGAAGGGGAAGAAATTCGTATTCTCAAAGCGGCCGCTAGCTTAATTAACCACGGCATTGTCCGTTTGACTTTACTCGGTAACATTGAGGCGATCGAGCAAACGGTAAAAATTAATCACATTGACTTAGATTTGAGCAAAGTTCGCCTCATTAATCCTAAAACTAGCCCAGACCGAGAGCGCTACGCCGAAACCTATTACCAGCTACGTAAACATAAGGGGGTAACCCTGGCCATGGCTCGGGATATCCTCACCGATATTTCCTATTTTGGAACGATGATGGTGTATTTGGGAGAGGCCGATGGCATGGTTTCTGGCTCCGTCAATACCACCCAACATACGGTGCGTCCTGCTTTACAAATTATTAAAACCCAGTCAGGTTTTTCCTTGGTTTCTTCAGTCTTTTTTATGTGTTTAGAAGACCGAGTTTTGGTCTATGGAGATTGTGCTGTTAATCCCGATCCCAATGCAGAACAGTTAGCAGAAATTGCCCTTACTTCTGCGGCTACGGCCAAGAATTTTGGCATTGAGCCCAGGGTAGCTCTATTGTCCTATTCTTCCGGTTCTTCTGGGCAAGGAGCCGATGTAGAAAAAGTGCGGCAAGCCACGGCGATCGCCAAGGAAAGAGAGCCAGATTTAGCATTGGAAGGGCCGATCCAGTATGATGCGGCGGTGGATTCCACAGTGGCAGCCCAAAAAATGCCTGGGTCAGCGGTGGCGGGTAAAGCAACGGTGTTTATTTTTCCCGATTTAAATACCGGTAACAATACTTACAAGGCAGTGCAAAGAGAAACAAAGGCGATCGCCATTGGCCCCATTTTACAAGGATTAAATAAACCAGTTAATGATCTAAGTCGGGGTTGTTTAGTGGAGGATATTATTAATACGGTGGTAATTACAGCTTTGCAAGTTAAATAACTTTACTCTTAATTAGTTAAAATGATCCCTTAAATTACCTTGATTTCGCCCTCCAAACTACCAATAGCTGGGCCGAAAATTGGCATCATTTAAAATCACCAACGTGTCCCCGGACGGAGCCAGCACAAACAGACCTTTACCATAGGCATAGTTAACCACCTCTTGGCTTAAAACCATGGCGGCCACTGCACCTAAAGCTTTAACATCCCGGTAGCGGGGCATAAACTGTTTGAATTTACCCAACCGTTCCAGATGCTCATCCACATCCTTTTCCGTTAACTTACTTTTTACTTCAATTAAAATGGCTTGGGTTTCATTGACTACTAACAGGTCAATCTCTAATCCCCCATCTTCCCGTTGTACCGATACGCCAGGATGAAACTCATGGACGTCAATGCCTCTATCCTGAAACAGTCCCACCACAGCGGGTCTAACTTGCCATTCCACAAATTCCCCCAACCGATTACTGAGTTTACCCACATCCTTACTAACTCGTTTGATGTAACGCTCTGTCTCTTGGAAGCGGCGATCAGTTTCTTGAAAACGGCGATCAAGCTCTTGGCCCTGTTCCTTAAAGAGGCGCTCGGTCTCACGCAAATTTTGCTGGGTCTGTTTTTGGGAGGCGGCAAGTTCGGCTAATATTTGCCAGACGTCATCGGCGGTGGTGGCCATGGTAGTAGTAGCAGGGACTGAAACTAGGGAGATAGTCTATTTTAACCCTCCGAATAAATTGTCAAACCACTAACTCTGCCATGCCAAGGAATTTAACCCCCTCCGGATTAACCATAAATCGACAGGGCATTACCTTCACCCCAGCGGCGATCGCCTGACGGAATAGTTCTCCATAACGGCGATCGTAGGCATCTCCGGGGGAAAAATGGGTACAATCACCCCGATTGATAAAGTAAAGCATCACTGCCCGGGCGGTAGGGAGAACATCTATTAACTCCTGGAGATGTTTTTGCCCTCTGGTGGTTTCCGTATCGGGAAATAAAGCCAATTTTTCTTGGGACAAGGTAGTATTTTTTACTTCTACATAAATTGACTTTTCCTCTGGCTTAGTGAGCAAAAAGTCAATACGACTTTTTTTATCTTTACCATAGGGAACTTCGGGCTTAAAAGTATCGTAGCTGTTCGTTAAGTTAGGAAAAATCCTATCAGCCAAAGCCTGCTTGATGACCCGATTGGGCAAGGCAGTGTTTACCCCAACCCACGTACCATCAATTTGGATCATTTCCCAGGTATAGGCTAATTTACGCTGGGGATTATCACTCTTAGACAGGTAGACCTGCGCCCCAACTTGGCACACCCCTGTCATGGGGCCAGTGTTAGGACAATGAGCTGTGACTATCTCACCATTATCTAACTCCACATCAGCTAAAAAGCGTTTGTAGCGTTTTACCAAAATGCCACTAATTAGAGGCGGATAGGGATAGAGAAAGTCCATTAATTTTGTTTAACTGGGCCCACCGAGGAAATCGTCTTTAAATAGTTGAGTAACTAAATTGCTTCCAAAGCTTCGGCGGTGGGAGAAGCCTGGGTTACTAGATTATCATTCTGCTGGGCCAACCACTGTTGATAATCTGCCAATAGTTGTCCTTGGAGTCTTTGTTTGATGCGGGCCAAAACTCCCCGCAATAGGCCATTGGCCGCCATTTCTAACAACGGCTTTGGAGTTAACCAAAGGGCCTGGGGCAAATCTACTCCTACCTGCAAATCGGCTTTGCCCTGGAGGAGGGTATGGCCATCTTGGCGATAGGGAGCCAAACGACCTTTTAATTGCAAACTAAAGCGATGGTTAATGTAGTCAATGCCCCGGATTTCACAGCTTTCCGATTCTAAAAACACAGTGCCAGTAGCGTTGGCCCACACTTTCAGTACCACTGTGGGTTGAAAATGATAAATATCTAAAAAATTGAGCGGTCGCATTTTCAATCTAAACCGATCGCCTGGTAGCACTTCCATCAATTTAGGGTCGGCGATCGCCTGGACTAGGCGTTGGGGTTGACGCAAATAGTGCTGCAAACTAGGCAGGGGGTCAGACTGCCGCAGTTGTAACTGTTCGGTGGCGGAAAAGGTAACTCGCATAGTTTTTTTGTTATCCCTTTTATTCCGGGGGTGAGGTTTGCTGAAAAGAGGAATTGTTAAATTTATTTACATTTCTTAAAAATACTGCTAGGGATTATACGGTTTTTAGGCCATCGATCCCGGCAAAACCAGGGGTAACGTAATGAAAGTTAGCGCTTCTTTAGCTAGCTAAATATTCCTGGATCATGGACTTGCGTTTGCGTAATTTATTTAGGGCTTCCCGCTCAATCTGCCGCACCCGTTCCCGACTGATACTGAGCATGGAACCGATGCTTGCTAGGGTTAGGGGTTGGCCATCATTGAGACCAAAGCGGAGAATGAGAACTTCCCGTTGTTGGGGCGTTAATTCATCCATTAAGCTATCAAGATCCAACTGCAGGGAGGCATAGGTGGCAAAATCCTCCGGCAAAGGACCGTCATCTTCCAACAGATCCCCTAACTCCGTATCTTGGTTATCCCCCACCCGTAGATCCAAGGAAAGGGGATGGCGAGAGCGTTCTAAATATTCCCGCACTTGCTTGGGAGTTAACTCCAAGTGTTCCGCCAATTCCGCAATGGAAGCGGCCCGACCCTTTTCCTGGGAAAGTTGCCGTTGGGCTTTTTTAATTTTGTTTAACTTTTCCGTAATGTGAATTGGTAAACGGATGGTGCGGCTCTTTTCGGCGATCGCCCTGGTGATGGCCTGGCGGATCCACCAATAGGCATAGGTGGAAAACCGATAACCCTTGGTGGGGTCAAACTTCTCTACCCCCCGTTGCATACCAATGGTGCCCTCTTGGATGAGGTCAAGTAGGTCTAGATTACGCTTGAGATATTTTTTGGCGACAGATACCACCAGCCGGAGGTTAGCCTCCACCATTTTGCGCTTGGCCCGTTCCCCTTCCTTGATGGCTTTTTCTAATTCTCGAATGGACAAATCGGCCGCCTTAGCCCACTCGCTGGGGGAAACCGGCTCGCCATCCTTGCCTTCGGCTAAAGACTGCTTGATTTCGTTGAGGCTAACAACCTGTTGGATTTGCTTAGCATAAACAATCTCTTCCTCATGGGTGAGCAGGGGCACACGACCAATTTCTCTGAGATAGGCACGGACGGAATCGGGGCTGGTTCTGGCAGTCATCTTGGATTAGGGATTTCAGTGGAAGAATCACAGTGGTAGACCAATAAACCCAGGGAACGCCATGTTAGTAATATTCGAGACGGACTGGGCTAGGTAAATGACGGATAATGCCTGTCCGATGGGGGCGTTTGGGACAACTGGAAACGGACGATTGATGGGGAATGACTGGGATCAATCCACTAATAATACTAAACAATTCTTTAAGTTTTGTAAAGTTTTTTGTGAAGCACATACTCCTCCAGAGGCTATCGTCTGGGTTAAGAAGGCAATAAAAAACGCAAAAATCCCCCATAAAGCTTGATTTCTCTAGGGTTAGGAGTTTTTAAGTTTGATTATGAGAAAACTTTACAATTCCTGAAAATAGCTCCCCAGCACTGACCGGAGACTAGCGCACGCCCAAATATTTATGAGTTTGCAGGCTCAAGCGCCATTGGGAATGGGTGAGGATATAGGCAAAGATTTTTTCATTCATTGCTTCCGTTTCCCATTCAGCTTGTAAATAGAGCGGAGTACCGGGGCTAATTTTCCTAGCTTCCATTTCCGCCCAGTCAAAATCCTCATCCTGACTGATAATCACTTTCAATTCGTTGGCCAGGGGATAAATTGCTGCCTGGGGAAGCTTATAGGGTTTGGGGGACAGGGTAATCCAGTCAAATTGACCTGTCAGTGGGTAAGCGCCGGACGTTTCCAAATGCAGACGTAAACCCTGGTTTTTCAGGGTTTTACAGAGGGGTTGTAGGTCGTGCATGAGGGGTTCTCCCCCCGTAATCACCACAAAGCTCGGTTTAGCCGTAACTGCCTGTTGCACAAGTTCTGTCACTGTTTGTCGGGGATGGTGTTGGGTAGGCCAGGTTTCCTTTTGGTCACACCAAGGGCAATGAACATCACAACCCCCAAGGCGAATAAAAAAGGCATTGCCGCCAGCCCAAGCTCCCTCCCCCTGTAGGGAATGGAAAGTTTCCGCAATGGGATAGGACACAGTTAACAATTCAGAAATGGGGCCCATACTCATACTTCACTCAAACACTAGCTGTTCACCAAACTTCCCCAAATTCCCCATGGTCGGGAATATCGCCATAACATTAGTTCGGCCGTTGCTCTAGGTAGGGTAAAGAGATTTAAAAACAAGGCCGGGTAAGCTCATCATTAACCAAATACAACTAAGCTAAACCAATCCTAAACAACAGGCACGGAAATCTTCTCCCCGTTCCTCAAAGCTATTATATTGGTCGAAACTGGCACAGGCCGGGGAAAGCAAGACTGCACTGGCATTGTTTTTACTTGCTAACTCTAATCCTCGCTGAACGGCATTGGCCATGGTTTCCACTATTTCGTAATTCTCATAACCCACTGCCTTTAACCTGGTTGCAAAGTTGGGGGCTGCATCACCAATCAGTAAAACCGCCACCGCTTTTTGCCTAATTTGGGCTAACCAAGCTTGATCATCCCCCTCTTTCGCTTCTCCCCCTGCGATCAGAATGGTGGGGCCTTTCATGGAAGATAGCCCTACTTCCGCCGCATCATAGTTGGTGGCCTTACTGTCATTGATAAATTGCACTCCATTGATGGTGCAAATGGGTTCCAAACGGTGGGGCACTCCGGTGAAAGTTAACAGGGTTTCTGTGATCGCTTTTTTGTCTATGCCCGCTAAACGGGCGGCGGCGATCGCCATTAGTAGATTTTGCTGGTTATGTTGCCCAGGCATTTTAAACAGGTTAATGGGGGCAATCAATTCCCCAAAAGCATTAACCCAATTATCCTGGAGGTAAACCCCCTGTTTGGGATCACAAAGACCAACCAGATGATTAGCTCCCTGGGTACTAGTCCAATGGGCTTGGGGGTAAAGGTTGGGGCCGTGGCTGTGGAGATGGGGATCATCGCCGTTGAGCACCTGGATGGCGGAGCGGGAAAGCAAACTAGCTTTAATGTTGAAATAATTCTCTAGGGTTTTGTGACGACTGAGGTGATCCGGCGTAAAGGTTGTCCAGAGACCAATTTGGGGTGCAAGGGTGGGGGAAGACTCAATTTGGTAACTGCTAATTTCCGCCACAATCCAATCATAATTTTGGTTTTGCAAAACCAGTTCACAGGCCGCATAGCCAATGTTGCCGCAGGCCGGAGCATTCAGCCCAGCTTTTTGAAAAATTGCTTGCACTAAAGAGGTGGTGGTGGTTTTGCCATTGGTGCCGGTAATGCCCACCCAGGGCACCGCATGGAGATATTGCCAAGCTAATTCCAATTCCCCCGTCACTTCCACTCCCTTTTCCCGGGCCGCCACCAACAGAGGAATATCCCAGGGTACGCCGGGGCTAACCACCATGCGTTCTGGCCAAACCTCTTTAATTGGATCCAGGCGATCGCCTAGTTTGAGGCTGATTCCTTCCTGGACCAAGGGTTGTCCCATATGCCGGAGTTGGTCGTTATCCGCCTGATCAAATACCGTCACCTGCCAGCCATCCCGATGCAACACTCGAGCGGCGGCAATACCGGAACGTCCTAACCCAATTACACAAGCCTGGGGCATATGGTTTGACTTTACTGTTAAAAACTATTGAAAGTTGGGGGCCAAAAGGGAACGCCCCTGGCATCGATGTCGCACCATTTTAGCTTTGAGGGGGATCACCGCCAACTAACCAAAACCCCCCCAGGGATAAAGCCGGGATATTTCGGCTCAATTTAAGATTTTTTGCCGCTTGATTGGGCATTACACCAAAGCAGAAGACACTTGGCTTTGTCCTTCCGCCACTAGGTCAAAATATTTCGCCAAACCTTCCTCTGGCCCCACCACGGAGAGATAGGGTTCGGCTAAATAGGTTTGGGCCACCCGTTGGGCATCGACCTCCGTTACCTTCTGCACCTGTTCCTGGAATTCACTGTCAAAGGCTATACCCAAGCCCAAGGTTTCGTACCAGCCAAATAAATGGGCGATTTCCCCATTGGTTTGTTTACCCAAGGCATACTGACCCAATAGTTTATTTTGCGCCGCTTTAATTTCCCCTTCCTCCAATCTTTCTTCACATAATCGGTCCGTTTCTGCCCTTAATCCCGCAATGGCGATCGCCGTATTTTCCGGAGCGGTGCCCATGTAGGTGACAAATTGGGAAGAACCTAAACGGGTGGGATAAAAAGCCGACACATCGTAGGCTAAACCCCGTTTTTCCCTTAATTCCACAAATAAACGACTAGAAAGACCATTACCAAGGTAAGTACTGAGCAATTTCAAAGGCGCATAATCTTCGTGTTTAACTCCGACTCCTAAATAACCCAAAAGCACCACCGACTGCTGGGTCGCCTGGGGAGTGAGCTGTTCCTTTGGAGAGGGATTCAAGGGAGTAAGAATTGGGCAAACAATGGATTGTTCGGGGATAACCCAGTCACCAAAACTGTTTTCCACCCAATCCTCAGCCTGGGCTAGGGTAAGCCGTCCCGCCAAGCTGATCACCAAATTATCGGGGCGAAAATAGGCCTGGTGATATTCCCACAGATCCTGGGCGGTAAAGTGGGGCACCACCTCTTCGCTACCCAAAATGGAATAACCATAGGGGTGGTTGGGATACATAGATTGGCGCAGTTGGTGGAAGGCCACGTTAAAGGGTTGTTCCCGCTGGGACTGAATTGCCTGGATAATCAAACGTTTTTCTAGTTCAATTTCCCCCACGTCAAACCTGGGGTAACGCAGAATTTCTGCCGCTAAATCGAGGATGACAGGAAAATCGGCGGTGACGGTCTTTAAACTCAAAGCCCAGTAATCGCTGGCCGCATCTGCCCCTAAATTAGCCCCTAAGGATTCGACAAATTCGGCAATGTCCAAGGCCGATCGCCGTTTAGTGCCCTTGGTGATCACTGTGGCCATGAGATTGGAAAGCCCCACTTTTTGGGGAGAGTCCCAACAAGCCCCTGCTTGCTTTAAAAAAATCCGCCCCGCCACCAGATCCGCCGCTGGATTTTCTGCACAGATGAGGGTAATGCCGTTATCGAGAACAAGACGATGGATGGACTGATGATTACGCATAGATAGGGCTAGGATTCGGCTGCTTCTAGAAGTACCAGGGCATAGGCACCGGTGGATAGGTAGCGCTGGGCTAGGGTTTGTAGGGCCTCGGGCCGATATTGTCTGACAATCTGGGGATAAGCGATCGCCAACTCAGCGGTGGCCAAGGTTTGATAGTAACCGTACAGACCCGCCAGTTGGGCCGGGGTTTCGGTGGAAAAAATAAAGTCATTACAGAGTAGCCGTTGGGCCCGGGCCAGCTCTGCTGTGCTGATGGGAGTAGTTTGCAAAGTTTGAATGGCGGCGCAAATTTCCGCTTCTACCCTTTCCGCTTGGGCTGAAGTTAGGTAGGCATTGATTGTGAACAGACTGGCTTCTTTTTGCAGGGAAAAACAACTCTGGATGTCAAACACTAGCCCCAATTCTTCCCGCAGGCGTTGCACTAACCGGGCACAATGGCTCCCTGCCAGCACCACAGCCAGTAAATCTAAACCAATATTATCTTGGAGGCGGTCAATGCCGGGGCCATTCCAACCCATGGTTAAACGACTGGGACCCAGTTCCGGTATCCGCAGGGTTTCCCGTTTAATGGTTTGGATAGGATGATTGGGCAGTCTGGTGGTAGGAGGGCATTCGGACCGCACACCAAAATGGTCAAAAATTTCTTCCATATAGGCGATTGCCGCCTTTTCCCGGATATCCCCCACCATCACCACGGTCATATTTTCTGGCTGGTAATGGGTACGGTGGAAGCAACGCAACTGGTTGGCAGTGTAATTTTGCACCAACGGCGCATCCCCCAATACGGAGCGGCCATAGGCATGCTGGGGATGGAGTAACTGACAAAGGGCTTGAAATCCCAACCAATCAGGGTCATCTTCACTGCCCCGGATTTCCTCTAGCACTACTTCCCGCTCGTAAAAAAGACATTCTTCGGGGACTTCTGCCTGCAAAAGGATTTCTGCTAAGTAAGGCAAAGTTCTGGGCAAATAATCCGCTGCTGTGGTGAGGTAAAAATGGGCATAATCATGGCTGGTGGCGGCATTGGCCATGCCCCCGTTGTATTCAATTACCTGGTCAAACGCCCCCGGTGGCACCCGTTTGGTGCCCTTAAAAATCATGTGTTCCAGCAGATGGGCCACCCCCGGCCAAGCATCCGGTTCGGCGATCGCCCCAGCCCGCACCCACACATCTACCACCGCCACGGGAACCGTGGGCACGTCTTGGTGGATCAGGGTTAACCCCTGGTCAAAGGTGAAAATTTTGGCCGGAAAATCCGGTTTAGTCGGACACAGTTGCACAGACACAAGGCTCATATCCATTGGGGTCTATGCCTTCTATCCTAGGCGATCGCCGTCTTAACCGTCGGTTAACCCCCCATCATTTTGTCCATCTTTCGTGACAAGGTTGCCAGGAGTGAAATTTTTCGTCCCCCTACAGCAAAAGCTACCTGCACAGGCCCCTGTGGAAAAAGGGAGGAAAATCCATGCTAGGGTTGGGGACTGAGTTCAGTTGGTTCCATTGGGTAACAGCCAGTGGAGGTAACGGGGAAAAGCTGGTGCAAAGCCAATACTGTCCCGCAACTGTGATGGGCCTGAGCGCCCTAAGTCAGGATGCCCGCCAACCATTAACCCATGCTTTTAGGCAAATCTGCGAGGTACAGATTATGAATGTTACAGGTTTATCCAATTTACTTGCTTCCCCCCGGCTCCTAGCCCACCATCCCTTTGGGGGCAATACTCCCGGTAATTTCCTGGAAGGTTTTCTTTCCGGCCTAGGGCACCCCGTCATCGGCCTAGACCACCTTGCCTTTGTCATCGCCATTGGCCTCATTGCCGCTGGGTTGCGCCACGGTTGGCTAATGCCCCTGATTTTCATCGTCACGGCGATCGCCGGCACGGGTTTGCATTTAATTGGGGCTAATCTGCCCCAGCCAGAATTGGTCATCGCTGGTTCCGTACTTTTATTCGGCATCTTCCTGGCCCTGGGTCGTCCTCTGTCATCTCCCCTAGTAATAGGGTTAGCCGCTGTGGCCGGTGTATTCCATGGTTACGCCTACGGAGAAGCCGTTGTGGGAGCGCAAATGAATCCCGTTGCCGCCTATCTGCTCGGTTTTTCCCTCATTCAACTGGCGATCGCCATGGGAGCCTATACCTTAGCTAAGGGCTGGTACGAAAGCCAACAAACCTTGCTCAACCTAAGATTTATTGGCTTTCTGCTAGCAGGAGTAGGACTAGCCTTCACCTCCGGTGCCTTGTTGGGGTAATTGCTTATGGGATAATAGGTTGCCTACAGTTTTTGATTAAAAACTAAACCTTCCCATGGTAACCGCTTCTCTGCCGACCCCTGTCCAGCCCGAGTTCGACACTACTATCCATCGCCGCAAAACCCGCCCCGTACCAGTGGGCTCTGTCACCGTTGGCGGTGGCCATCCTGTGGTGGTGCAATCCATGATTAATGAAGACACCCTCGATGTGGATGGTTCCGTCGCTGGCATTCGTCGCCTCCACGAAATTGGTTGTGAAATTGTCCGGGTAACGGTGCCCAGCATGGCCCACGCCAAAGCCCTAGCGGATATCAAGCAGAAATTACAAGCTACTTACCAAGCCGTGCCCCTGGTGGCAGACGTACATCACAACGGCATGAAAATTGCTCTGGAAGTAGCCAAACACGTCGATAAAGTCAGGATTAACCCAGGGCTATACGTTTTTGAAAAGCCCGATGCCCAACGGGAAGGCTACAGCGACCAGGAATTTGCTGAAATTGGCGAAAAAATTCGTGAAACCCTGGAACCATTGGTAATTTCCCTACGGGATCAGGGTAAATCGATGCGGATCGGCGTTAACCATGGTTCTCTCTCCGAAAGAATGCTTTTTACCTACGGGGATACCCCCGAGGGCATGGTGCAATCGGCCCTGGAATTCATCAAAATTTGTGAGTCCTTAGATTTCCGGAACCTAGTCGTTTCCATGAAAGCGTCCCGGGTGCCGGTAATGTTGGCCGCCTATCGCCTCATGGTGAAACGTATGGACGAGTTGGGCATGGATTATCCCCTCCATCTAGGGGTTACCGAAGCCGGGGATGGGGAATATGGCCGCATTAAATCCACCGCTGGCATTGCCACCCTTTTAGCTGATGGCATTGGCGATACTATCCGGGTATCCCTCACCGAAGCCCCCGAAAAAGAAATTCCCGTTTGCTACAGCATTCTCCAGGCGCTGGGTTTGCGGAAAACCATGGTGGAATATGTGGCCTGTCCTTCCTGTGGCCGCACGTTGTTCAACTTGGAAGACGTGTTACATGAAGTCCGAGAAGCTACTAAACATCTAACGGGTTTAGACATCGCCGTCATGGGCTGTATTGTCAATGGCCCCGGGGAAATGGCTGATGCCGACTATGGCTATGTGGGTAAACAAGCCGGTTACATTGCTCTCTACCGTGGTCGGGAAGAAATTAAACGGGTTCCCGAAGCGGACGGGGTACAGGAATTAATTAACCTGATCAAGGCCGATGGCCGTTGGGTTGATCCCTAGTTCATTCCTCAAAACTTTCCAAATAAAGAACTAAGCAAGGTCGGTGTTAGTGGCCTTGCTTTTTTATTGCTGTCCGCCAATTTTCAAAAAAGGCTAGATATCCAAATCAGTCAGATCCAACTTGGTGCCGTAGGTTTCGATGAATTCCCGCCGGGGAGCCACCCGATCGCCCATAAGTACCGTAAAAATGCGATCGGCTTCAGCGGCATCTTCAATGTGGACACGTTTCATGGTGCGGCTTTCAGGATTCATCGTGGTATCCCAGAGTTGTTGGGGCATCATTTCCCCTAAACCTTTAAAACGCTGGATAGTGTAATTAGCGTTGGGGGGAAACTGACTGATTTGCTCCTGCAATTCCAGGTCAGAATAACAATAGAAATGGTTCTTACCCCGCTCCAGTTTGTACAACGGCGGACAGGCAATGTAAATGTAACCTTGGTCCACCAAATCCCGCTGATAACGGTAGAAGAAAGTCAGCAAAAGAGTACGTATGTGCGCCCCATCTACATCAGCATCGGTCATAATTACTACTCTGTGATAGCGGAGGGAAGATATGTCAAAATCATCACCTTTAATGCCCAGACCTAATGCTGTAATTAAGGCTTGAATTTCAGTATTTTTATAAATCTTGGCATCGTCAGTTTTTTCAATATTTAAAATCTTGCCCCGTAAAGGCAAAATTGCTTGGAAACGACGGTCTCGACCTTGTTTTGCGCTGTTATGGACAAACACTCCGCTTGCCAAAGCAAAATTATGGGTGTGTGGAACCTCAATATCATAAACATCGATTGTTTCTGACACAGCTTCAATATTTACAATTCTGTGATTGTAATTTAATACTGCTTCCCTTGCGAGGTTCTCATCATTCTCGAAATACCGTTCACAGAATCGATCAAAACGTAACAAGGATTTATCTTTAGTCGAAATTCGATAGCTATCGTAAGCAGATATGTCTAAATAACCATTTTCGATCTCAACTTGTTTTAGTGCCGCTAGAGTTTTGCGGTAATAGGCTTGGGCCAGAGCTTCTCGACGTTTTTCTCGAAATTCAGGAGTCCATTGTTCCTTTGTTTTTTTCTGTCGCCATTTCAACAATTCGTGATTATTCCATTGTTTAACCGCATTCTCTGAATATTGTTGTCGTAATCCAGGATTTTGTGCGAAATGTTGACGTACCCTTTCTGCTTGAGCAGTACGATTCTCCGCCTGCGCCCAATATTCCTGTTGAGCACGATTTAGCTGTTCTGCATTTTGCTGACGATAATCCTCATTACTGTCGTAGAAACTACGCCAACTTTCCATCATTGTTAATTTATAGGTTTCATTTTGCCATTGGGCTTGGGCCTGTTTGGACAAAATTGCCCGTGTTTCCGGTGATTGCATCCTTGCGCTCATTTTCCGTCGAAACTCAGGACTTTGGTGAATTTGACGACATTTCTCTACCACATCAGGGCGATGTAATGTTTTACTAATGTGCTTACGGTGAAGCGCTAAATGTTTTTCAGGGGATAAGCGAATTAAATTATCGGGATTATTATTCCGCTTATTAAAGTCTTTGTGATGGCAATGTTGTTTTTCTTCTGCAATATAAATTCCCTGCCAACGGTTATACCAATCTGCAACTAAATGGGTAAATAGCCAGCTATCAGAACGGGGACTCCAAACCATTTCATAGCCATCAATTGTAATGCCAGAATCTTCCGTAGTCGAAATTTTTCGGTGTAACGGCATTAACGAATCATCGAGAGTTAAATCCATCGCACATTTGTAGCTCCCATCCCGCAACATGAATTTATGATCCGGGGTGCAAATAATAGACTCACCATTGTCCAACGTAACCTTGATTACCTTCGCATTAGTTTTTGTTTTGCGGGCATTGATGATTTTTTCAACCCCTATGGAACCATCATGGCGGATAGTATAACAAAAGTTTTGTTTTCCTTGTTTTTCTTCTTCAACCAATTGCTCAAAGCTAACGCTACGACCATCAGTTAAAGCGACTAATGTATCTCCAGAAAAACAGCCGCCGGCAGAGTCTCCTTCCACGATGAAAATTTCCGATTCCGAGGGATCTTTGGAGCTACAGTCTGCCAATTTACCCGGTAAAGTTGAAGATTCTAAAACTGATTTACGGCGTACTAATTCCCTGGCTCGACGGGCTGCTTCCGCTGCTTTAAAAGCCTGCACTGCTTTTTCAATGATGGCATCGGCAACCCCAGGATTAAATTCTAAAAATTCCGTTAGAGCTTCCCCCACCAAGGTATCCACAATGCCCCGGACTTCCGTGTTGCCCAATTTAGTTTTGGTTTGTCCTTCAAATTCTGGGTCCGGTACTTTAACGGAAATAACGCCGGTCAGGCCCTCACGAATATTTTCTCCTCCTAAATTACTGTCGCCATCTTTTAACTTATTGCGCTTACGGGCAACGGAGTTGAGAGTACGGGTTAAAACCGCTTTTAGACCTTCTAAATGGGTGCCACCATCAATAGTGCGGATATTGTTGGCAAATCCCAAGAGAGTATCACTATACGCATCCACACACCACTGGAGGGCCACCTCCACCTGGACGTCATTTTTTTCCCCGGAAGTGTAAATAATTTCCTCGTGGAGCGGGGTTTTGTCCGTGGTCATATAGGTGACATATTCCCTAATGCCCCCTTCATAATAAAACTGCTCTTCTTTGAGGGAATCCGCCCGGCGATCGCCAAAGGTAATGCGAACCCCAGCGTTGAGGTAGGCCAACTCCTTAAGACGACTGGCCAGGGTATGGTAGTCAAACTCGATGCCATCCTTAAAAATCTGGGTGTCTGGCAAAAAAGAAACCTGGGTTCCTGTGGAGTGCCCTTCGTTTGGGATAGCTTCTAGCGTGCCAATGGGATTGCCCCGCTCAAACCGCTGGAAGTGTTCCTTCCCCTGGCGCCAAACCTTCACTTCCACCCATTCGGACAGGGCGTTAACAACGGAAACCCCTACCCCGTGCAAACCACCGGATACCTTATAGCCACCGCCCCCAAACTTGCCCCCGGCATGGAGTACCGTCAACACTGTTTCCAAGGCCGATCGCCCGGTGGTGGGGTGAATATCGGTGGGAATCCCCCGGCCATTGTCCACTACGGTGACGGAACCGTCGGCATTAATGTCAATTTCAATGTGGGTACAATAGCCAGCCAGAGCTTCATCAATGGCATTGTCAACCACTTCATAAACTAGGTGATGCAGACCCTTGGGCCCCGTGGAGCCGATATACATCCCTGGGCGCTTACGGACTGGTTCCAACCCTTCCAAAACTTGAATTTGATCGGCACCGTAGTTCGTGGTCGTCATGGTCACTCCAAAATCAGGCTGAGCTTAGGCATCTTTGCGACGGGATGACAAAAGCCCTCAAAATCTTAACACAAAAGGGTTAAAGGCTTTAATATCGAGGAATGGGAACTGATTTAGAGATGGGATCGATCAAGCTATTTTTCCAGGCGCACCACATACCATTGCCAAGCACCGCCATCCCCCCGGTCTAGGTCGCAGTAATTGTCCCGTAAATATTCTGCTTTCGCCGCCAAAGTGGGCAATTTATTGACTCCCTGGGGAAGAGGAAGATCGTAATTAGCCAAAATCTCCGCCAACTTAGCACTCATTTCCGCTGGAGTTAGAAATGTTTCTGGTTCCTGGTCCGCCAAGAATACAAACATTTCTTCTTGGTACATCAGTGGATCGACCATGGCAATTGCTGAAAAATGTTGTTGAGATGGAGACCGGCATTAGTTGGTCAATCGATTAAAGGTTCTTCCGGGCCTTTTGATCGAGCATCGACCCAGAAATTTCTGTGGTGGAAAGACCCCACGGCAACCAAGCGAAGCCCAAAAGAGTAACCCCCCTAGCCCAGGGCCAGGAAGGGCCATTGCACAATACTTTATCGACTTATCGGCGATCGCCTGGGGAGTTATGGGCTAGGCTTCTCGACCTAAAACATCCTGCAATTGCCGGATCGCGGCGGCCCCAATATTGATAGCAGCCCAAGTTGCGGCGATCAGAAGGGGGCTAACAACTACAATTACACGCCAATCCATTGCTGTACCTCGTTTTGTTAAAAGAATATAAATTTTCCGAACACTCTTAATCTTATATCCTAATCCCGACCCCTTGGGAATGGAAACCGGGCCATAGGTCTGGGCAATGACCAAGCCGGCAAACAGGAAAAACTCTGTTAAGATCTCCTGTCAGAGAGGCAGTCACCGCTACCGCTCCCAACTCAAACCACCGTTGTCCCCATTGGATGTAATGACCATTAGTCGGTTTCGTCAGGCGGCCGAAGCGAAGGAATTTTTGATCACCGCAGAAGTTACCCCTCCCAAGGGCGGTAATCCCGAGCGGATGTTGTCGGTGGCGGCAAAGTTGCGGGGTCGGGTCCATGGGGTTAACGTCACCGATGGCAGTCGAGCGGTGTTGCGTATGTCTTCCATTGCGGCCTGTGTGTTACTGCAACAGCGGGGGATTGAATCCATTTGTCAGATGACTTGCCGCGATCGCAATTTGATTGGTTTGCAGGCGGATCTGATGGGGGCCTATGCTCTCGGTTTACGTAATGTTTTAGCTTTAACCGGCGATCCGCTCAAAGCAGGGGACCATGCCAAGGCCAGACCTGTCTACGATTTAGAGTCTGTCAGGCTTTTAAGTTTAATCCGCTCCCTCAACCAGGGGTTAGATTTTAACCAAGCTCCTTTGGTGGATGGAAAGCTAGATTTATTTCCTGGGGCGGCGGTGGACCCCCAGTCAAAAAGTTGGTCTGGTCTGCAAAGTCGTTTTGAAAGGAAACTAACGGCAGGGGCACAATTTTTCCAAAGTCAATTAATTACGGATTTCGATCGCCTGGATAAATTTATGACCCAGGTGGCTGTGGGCTGTGGCAAACCAATTTTGGCGGGTATATTTCTGTTCAAATCGGCTAAAAATGCGACTTTTATCAAGCGGGTGGTGCCGGGGGTAAATATTCCCGATGCGCTGATCGATCGCCTGGCCCGGGCCGAAGACCCTTTAAAAGAAGGGGTGGCGATCGCCGCCGAACAGGTAAAACTGGCCAAAGAGCTATGCCAGGGAGTGCATTTGATGGCGATTAAAAAAGAAGAATTAATTCCCGAAATCCTCGACCAGGCCGGCATTGCCCCTCTGGAAAATTAAGGTTTACCAACGGTAGGACTAAAAAATAGGGTGAATTCCCCCGCCTGTCCCCGCTTTTGTAAATTGGCTAAAGCTAGTCTGCCTTGGGCATTTTGGTCGAGCAATAAATAATTTCCTTCCTTAGCCTTGGTGCATAACTGGTCATCGTCCACCGCAATCACCTGGCGATCGCCATAGAAATCCAAACTGGGACGACTGTAGGCAAAGGAAGTGTAAACCAAGGTATTAACCGGAGTGCTTTGTTTAATTAACTGCCCCACGGGTTTGACCGCAAAAGCTTCGTTCACTTCCCAATTCCAGAGGGGACTGGAAAAAAGAAATAAAAGGGTTACATACAGCCCCATCACTAGGGTTTTGGCAAATTTGGGGGAAGATTGCAAATATTGTTTGGCACTCCAACCCACACCAATAAATAGCACTAGCCCCATGATAATGATCACTGGTTTTTGCTCAATGAAACCAGCGTACAATCCTCCCGCCAGACCCACCCCAGCGGTGAGAGCAAGGAGGTAACCAATTAGCCGGGGATAACGTGGGCGACCTTCTAAATCTGCTAAATAATATCCCCCCATCAGAACAAAAAAGGGATAACAGGGGAGTACATACCAGGGCAATTTAGTGCCCATAACGGAAATAATCAGCAAAAAGCCAAAGCCAAAGGTGATGGCAACCTTAGCCCAATCTTCCCGCAACCGTTGAACAGTCATTACCGCAGCGGGAATGAGGAAAAATAGCCAGGGGGCAGTGTATTTGGCAATTTCCAACAGGTAATACCAAGGGGGCCCCGTATTGCCCTCTAATTCCTGGGTAACCCGCTCAAAACTATGAAACTCAAAATGAATTTGCCAAAAGGTTTCCCCGTACTGAACAAATTGGAGTTGGTACCACCACAGCACTGGGGCAAAACCGATCAATAGCCCCAACCAGAATTGCCAGCGTTGAAAAATTCGCCCTTCCCCCAGCCAGAAAATTGCAATGCCCAACAACAATCCCAGGGCCAGCACCAGTAAACCCTTGGCTAAAGCAATTAACCCCAAACCGATACCTATGCCCCCCAACCAATGGGGATTTTTGCGCCCCCGCAGTAAGCAAAGTAATGACCAAACCAAACAGGTATTGATTACCCCGTCCAACATGGTTAAACGACCCAGACGGGCGGTGGGAAGCAGGGTTAGCAGTATCGAACTGCTCCATAGGGCCGCTTTCGGGGCAGAAAAAATTTCCTTACCTAGCAAATATAACAATGGCACCGCTAGGGCTGACCCCAGGGCCAACGGTAAACGGGAGCTAAATTCACTGATACCCAACAGATGGTAACTGCCCATCACCAACCAGGCAATGAGGGGAGGTTTGGATAAAAAAGGTTGTCCTAAATAGGTGGGAAAACGCCAATCTCCTCTGAGGAAAGTATCCTGAGCTGTAGTAGCGTAATAACCTTCGTCAAAATCCCGCAGGGGTACATTGCCCAAACCGGCGATCGCCAGAATCAGGGCCGCTCCGGTAAGCAGCAGTAAATATTTGCGATCATCATTGAGGGCAGGAAAGTTCAAGGGCGGAATCTGGGGACATGGTAACTGTTGGACTTGGGGGGCATTTTCCCATGTTCTTGGGGGAAGTTTAGGTTTTTGTTAAGGTATTTTGTTGATGTTTCCCCACTAATGGCTGACCCTGTGAACCTGATACCCGATCGCCAGCAATTTCCCGGCCTAGCGAATAAGACCTATTTTAATTTTGGCGGCCAGGGGATTTTACCCACCGTAGCCTTGGAAGCCATTACGGCCATGTATGGCTATTTGCAGGAAAATGGCCCTTTTTCCATTGCCGCCAACCAATACATTCAGCAATTAATTACCCGACTGCGCCAAGCCCTGGGGGAAACCTTTAACGTTGACCCTAACACCATCACCATTACCGATAACGTCACCACGGGCTGTGACATTGTGCTTTGGGGCATAAATTGGCAGAAGGGCGATGAAATTTTGCTCACCGACTGCGAACATCCCGGCATTATTGCCATCGTCCAGGCGATCGCCGCTCGGTTTGGGGTCACGTACCGTTTTTTCCCGGTGGCGGACACATTAAACCAGGGGGATGCGGCCGCAGTATTGGTTAATCATTTGGGGCCGAAAACCCGTTTAGTTATCCTCAGCCATTTACTCTGGAATACTGGCCAGGTATTGCCCCTAGGAGAAATTATGGCCGTTTGTCGTCGCCATCAAGGGGATTATCCAGTGCGGGTGCTAGTGGATGGGGCGCAGTCTGCCGGTTCCTTACCCTTGGATTTTTCCCGGCTAGAAGTGGATTATTACGCTTTTACAGGGCATAAATGGTTTGCTGGCCCCGCTGGAGTGGGGGGATTGTATATCCATTGCGATGCCAAAGGCACGGCGAATGCCGCACGCCTGGGGGAAATTAACCCGACCTATGTGGGCTGGCGTAGTATCACCTATGGCAGTAAAGGGGAACCCACTGGCTGGGCAGAAGGGGGCAAAAGATTTGAAGTGGCCACCTCCGCCTATCCCCAATATGCTGGTCTGTTGGCCGCTCTCCAGTTGCACCAACGGCAGGGCACCGCCGAGGAACGTTACCAAGCAATTTGTCAACGCAGTGAACTGTTGTGGCAGGGTTTAAACCAGTTGCCCCATGTCCATTGTTTAGCCACATCGCCTCCCCAAGCAGGTTTGGTATCCTTCACCATCGATTCTCCCCTAGGCCACCGGGCGATCGTGCAGAAACTGGAGGAACAACGCATCTATCTCCGCACCATCGCTGACCCCGACTGCATTCGGGCCTGTTGCCATTACATCACCAATGAAGAGGAAATTGAGCATTTATTAAGTAAATTGGCTGAATTTACGCCCTAAGGGCATGTTTGGAAAGTTTTATTCCGCCCCCTAAATCGCTCCACTAAAGCTCCGGCAATACTGGGGGACTTTCATTCAGTTTCCTCCCAAATTTGGGGGGCTAGGGGGGCTGTTAAAACAGGCTCTAAGATCCTTTTGATTCTCCTCCCAAATCGTCCCACCAAAATTCTGGCAATAATGGCGAACTTTTACCGAAACTTGCAGATTAGGAACGCTTTTGGGAAAGGCCCTAAACTTGTCCAGTTTCCTGCAATAACCAAAAACCAGCAAAGGTTTCACTGTCAGGGCTGGTTTGGATGGCTAAAAAGTGAATGCCCTGGGCCAATTTTTTTGTCTGTTCAAAGCCCTGAGCTTCCTGTTCACTGGTTTTATCGGTGACGTTGGCCACAATCCAACTATCACTGGCTCCAGTTTCCAACCGCATAATCGGGCGGGGGTCAGTGTTGTATTGCAAATAGCCCAATTCCAACCCCGATAACCAAGCGGCAAAGGGTAAAGCCCTGGGGGAAAAGAGAATCAAACCAGGAATGCGACTGTCGGGGGAAAGATTGTACGGGGAGAGGGGAAAACTTTCCCCAAAGCTAATCTCCCAATCCGGTAAATCATTAAAATCAGCGGCGGCCAAACTCACCAAGGCCCACTGGTCCCCCCGATCTCCCCGGACTGCATCGGGTAAGGCAATGGCATTAAGTTCTGGATATTGTACGGATGTGGAGGAAGCTAACTTGGGGTCGTAGCCCGGTTGTTGGGGATAAAAATTTTCTAGGCGATCGCCTAACCATTGTTCCAGTACATAGGTGCGACGACTGGGGGCCGGGGGAATACCAGCTTCTTCACAGGCTTTGCTGATCATGTTATTCATCTGCCGCCGGAAAAAACGGATCTTTTGAGGCATCTGACCAGCCTCGGCGATCGCCGCTTCGATGGCCTGCCGGAGCCAAACGGAATTAACGGTAGAACTGGGACAATATTGGCTGTAGCGGAACAAATCTCCTGGTAACTGCTGCACGGATTGGGGAGACTCACAAATTAGTACTTCCCACACCTTTTTTTCCTCGTCGTCCAACAACGGCCGTGAATAAAAATCCAATTCCCAGGTAACGCCCATATATCAATTAAATATTTGTCAAAGCCAGCCCAAAAGGGCTAATCGCTATCCTATCAAGCAATTGTCCTTGGGTTATCATCCTGCCCTGGCCAAGAGAAAGAACTGGCCATCGCCATTGTCAGCCAAAAGCCCCTGGGCTTAAGATATCCTGGAAACACGGTGCCATCTCCGCTAACCTCTCCATGGCTAATCCGGTCACACCGCCATCCATCTTCCACCGCCCTAGAATTTGACCAAAATATGATTTCCCAGCCCCAAGGATTTACCCGCCTTAGCCGTTCTTCTCATCGCTTCTTCCCAGCCCGTTGGTTAATGGCTTTTGGTTGGGGGGTCGGTCTAATGGCGTTGGGATCATTGCCCCTCAATGCCGCCACCATTGCCCAGGGGAATGTAACTGAACGTCAAGTGCGGGCTTTAATTGAACAATTTGATGCGGTGGCCAACCAACACAATACTGATCGCCTGGGGGAAATTTACAGCCCTGAATTTAGCAACAGTGACGGTCTGACCTTTGCCCAAATGGAAACGACTCTGCAACAGCTTTGGGAAACCTATGGCAATTTGACCTACAGCACCGAACTAAAAAACTGGAAACAGGATGGGCAAGCAGTGGTGGTGGAAACTTTGACCACCATTCAGGGGGAACGCCCTTGGCTGGGTCGCACTGCCCAATTGAATGGGGAAATTACTTCCCGCCAAACCTTTGTGCAAGATAAATTGGTGCGCCAGGAAGTGTTGACGGAAAAAATGACCCTCACCGCCGGGGATAATCCCCCGGAAGTGGATGTTAATTTACCCCAGCAAGTGCAGGCGGGCCAGCAATTTGATTTCGATGTTATCCTGCGTCAACCCATTGGCGATGACCTCCTAGCTGGCACGGCCTTCAGTCAAAAAATAAATCCCGATAATTACATTGACCCCTCCCAGGTGAAATTGGAACTGTTGCAGGCCGGCGGACTGTTCAAACGGGCGATCGCCGGTAATGATCCCCAGTGGCTGTCTGCCCTACTAGTTACCCCTGAAGGGATGGTATTGGTTACCCAGCGCTTGGCCGTTGTTCCCCAATAAAAAAATCGACAATGGCACGGCCCAGTAAAGGCAATAGCAAAAATCAGCAGGCGATCGCCAAACCATTCCTAAAATGGGCTGGAGGTAAGGGAAAGTTAATTGAACAATTGGTTAATTTCTTTCCCCTGGAAATGACCACTGGCCAGTTAACTAAATACGCGGAGCCTTTTATTGGTGGTGGGGCTTTGTATTTTCATGTTGCCCAAAATTATCCCCAGATAGAAGAATTCTTTATCTCCGACTGCAATCAACAGTTAGTTTTGGCTTATCAGACTATTCAACAAAACGTTGATGATTTAGTCGATTTTTTAAGCCAGCTACAGCAGAAATATTATTGTCTCGACAAAGATGAGCAAAAGGATTTATTCTATCAGCAAAGACTAAAATTTAACCAGAATGTTACCGAAATAAATTTAGAGAAGTTTAGTAAATTGTGGATAAAACAAACTGGTCTGCTTATATTTCTAAATCGTACTTGCTTTAATGGTTTATTTCGAGTCAACTCAAAAGGAGAATTTAATGTCCCCTTTGGTGATTATAAAAATCCTAAGATTTGTGATGCTGAAAATCTTAAATTAGTAGCCAACTTACTTGCCAGAACACAAATTAGATTTGGCGACTTTACTGCAAGTAATAACTTCATTGATTCCGCCACCTTTGCTTACTTTGACCCTCCCTATCGTCCCCTAAATAAAACTTCTAGTTTTACTTCCTATGCCCAGGGAGATTTTAATGATCGGGAACAATCAAGATTAGCTGGGTACTTTCGTTTACTTAACAACAAGAAAGCTACTTTAATGCTTAGCAATTCTGATCCGAAGAATGTAGATGAAGATGATAGTTTTTTTGAAAAAATATATAAAGATTTTCGTATTGAAAGAGTTAGTGCCGCTCGCATGATTAACAGTAAAGCCTCTAAAAGGGGAAAAATCAATGAATTACTAATTATGAATTATTAGGGAGATTTTTTATGAAAGAAGGTGGAATTGGAGGAGCTAATACTGCTACAGGCTTAAGCTTTGAAAAAAAGGTAGATTTTTGCTCTCTCATCGAAAGGATGCCAGGATATTCTATCAAAAATGCCATAGACTCTGGGGGGAGGGTCAAACCTTGGTCGGCAATTTACTTTGAAGATAAATTAGTAGCAAATTCGTTTAAAAAAGATAATTTTTACAAATACTTATTGCAAGAACATGGTATTGATTGGCGAAATTTTCTCTCTGCGAAACTTTTGCCTGATGATGCTTTACTGGTCATTGTTAGAGAAACATTGTTCATAATTGAAGTTAAATTTCAACAGGTCCAAGGCTCAGTTGATGAAAAGTTACAAACCTGCGATTTTAAAAGGAAGCAGTATCTAAAATTAGTCGGCCAAATAGGACTTAAGGTTGAATATGTTTATGTGCTTAACGACTGGTTTAGACAAGAGAAATACAGAGATGTGTTGGACTACATACACAGCGTAAATTGTCATTACAAATTCCAGGAGCTACCACTAGCATGGCTAGGCTTACCCAGCGCAACTTAGTCCAACTAGGTGTTTTTGTTAGTAAGGTGTTTTGATAAAAGTTATTAGACTAAAACTTCAAATATTCCGCTCCATCTAAACGAATGGTGGTGCCACTCAGAAAATCCTGTTGTAGTAAATATAACGCCGCATCGGTGACTACTTTGGGATTGCCGGTCATTTTTAAAGGAATACGTCGCTCAGCATAATCCCGCATAAATTGTTCCGGGTCCGGCGCTTCCGGTGCTTCCAAAATTTGCCCCAGGGCAAGGCCGTTGACGGTGATATTGGGGGCCAATTCCAGAGCTAAAATTTCTGTCATATCCCACAAACCCCGTTTGGTCAGGCGGTAAACAAAATGGTCTGGCCTGGGTCGGGGAATACGGGCATCGTTAATGTTAATAATTTTTCCCTGGCGATCGCCGGATACTTGTTGGGCAAAGGCCTGGGACAACTGAAAGGGGGCTCGGAGATTAACGGCAAAAATCCATTCCCACAGGTCGAGGTCCACTTGAAAGAATTTATCTCCTAGGGGAAAAACCGAGGCACTGTTGATCAGAATATCGACCTGGCCAAAGACTTCCTGGGCTTTGGGAATAATTCCTTGGGTGGCCTGGGCATCGCTCAAATCGGCGGAGTAGGTAAAAGCTTTTCTGCCCAATGCTTCCACTTCTTGCTGAACCTCTAGGGCTCCGGTCTGGGAATTGCCGTAATGAATAAAGACGTTACAACCGGCTTCCGCCAGGGCCATAACTAGGGCCCGACCAACCCTTATGCCTCCCCCGGTGACCAGGGCTGTTTTTCCAGTTAATTCCATCGTAGTTAGTTAAATTCCTGAGCCTTGGGCGATTACAAACTTAGTCGGGTGGAGATACAATAAAACAAAATTACCATTTTATGGCGATGTAGTCTAAATCATTGCCCATAATTACAAAAAAATTCAGGCTTCAACCTTTACACCCCGCCAAAAAGCGATGTAGCCCTTAATATTTTCCGCCCTGGGTTTGGGATCGGGGTAATACCAAGCCGCATCGAGGTTCTCCTGGCCATCCACCACTACGGTGTAGTAACTGGCGGTGCCTTTCCAACCGCAAACGGTGTGAGTGTTGCTGGGCTGGAAATACTGGGGATGGATGCTGTCGGGGGGAAAATAGTAGTTGCCCTCCACCATTTCACACTGGTCACTCTCGGCGAGGACGACCCCATTCCAGATTGCTTTGGCCATGGTTTAGGACGGGTAAAGTAAACGCCTTGGATTATAGCCCTTTCTGAAGTCAAACCAAACCGGAACGTAAGGCTATGACGGCGGCCTGCACCCGGTCATCAACGGACAGCTTATTCATGATGCCCCGTACATGGGTTTTAATTGTATTAGTGCTGAGATATAAAGTTTGGGCGATCTCTTGGTTACTTTTTCCTTCCACAATTAATTTCAGCACGTCAATTTCCCGTTCCGAAAGGCTGGACACGTCGGCTTGGCCTTCCGGCACGGGGGGCTTGAGGTTTTCCACCACTACCCGGGCAATTTGGGGGTCTAGGTAGGTGGCTCCATCCTGGGCGGCGGCGATCGCCAAAATTAAACGCTCTAGGGTGGCTCCTTTAACGCAGTAAGCATCGGCCCCACTGGATAGGGCGGCAATAATCTCGTTGGGCAGAGTGTGGGAAGTCAACACCACAATGTGGATCTGGGGGGAAGTTTGCTTGATTTGTTTGGTGGCTTCAATGCCATCAAGTCCCGGCAAGCCAATGTCCATCACGATCAGGTCCGGGTTGAGGACCGCTGCCTGTTGCACAGCACCATAGCCGTTATCCACTCGACCAATAATTTCAAAGCGCTCATGGGCCCCCAAGGCTTGCTCCAAACCTAATTGCATCAATGGATCATCTTCAACGATCAAAATTTTCATAGGCAGGCAAGGCTCGATTTTCACCCTATGGGGGGAAGTAAAATCCATTCCAGTTTAGGCAAAGTTGAGATAGTAATCTACAGTGCTTAGCAATTCTTTGTACTTCATCGGTGATTACTATCACGGTAAGGGTGCCGATGCAAAAAGGGGGTTCGCCCGCTGTTGCATTATCCCCATGGGGGGGAAAGAATATCGACCACTTTTAAGAATAAAACGGTGTGCCCCGTCGCCCATTGTCAGACTTTCCATTGATGCTGATCTACTTACCCAAGTCCTTACGCCGGAGGCTGGTCACCGCTTTGCCTTCTTTGGCATTGGCGATCGCCCTGGGCCTATGCACTGCCTTAGCCTACGGAATGTTGGGCCGTGGACAACAATGGCTTAGTTTGGGGTTGGGGCAGGGTATGGCGCTGGCGCTGTGGTGGCAGGGAACGAACATTATCGCCCTTGCTCTGGGTTTAACCATTGCCCCCATGGTAGTGCAGGGAGATCCACCTCTGGCATTGGCCCTAGGGATGATTAGCACGGCGGTGGTGCTGATGGCCGGTCGGGGACTAAAAATGCTGGAGTTTTCTCCCCAGGGTCAACGACTCCAAGATGGCATGGTCTTTTTGCTGGCGGGGGGGGGGCTGGGGGCCACTCTGACGGCGATCGCCGCGCTTTTGCTATCTCTCTGGCAGGGGGATGGTCGTGTTTGGTGGACAGGATCTTTGGCCTGGTTGGGCAGTGCCACCGGAATTTTGCTGGCCGCTCCTCTGCTGTTCAAGCTTAGATATGCCCGCTGGAGTTGGCCCTGGTCAGCCCGGATGGATCGACTCCAATTGGTGGAAGCCTTAGTTTGTGCTGGCCTTTTGTTGATGTTAGCCTGGCTAATTTTTGCTGGGGATGACCTCATTCCCTTGGCGGACCGGGGAGCTATCTATACCCAGTGGTTGGAATATTTACCCTTTCCCATTGTGGTTTGGGCCAGCATTCGTTTTCCAATCTGGGGGGGAATCCTCTCCACTTCAGGTTTGGCTCTCCTGGCGATCGCCGCTACGGTGAGGGGTAATGGCTCTTTTAGCGTGCAAAGTGCCGACCAAAGCGGAGCAATGATTCTCCTGCAGATGTTCTTTTTGGTTTTAGGCACTACCAGTCTATTGCTATCGGTGGCGGTGAGGGAAAGACGTCGCACCGAAGAACAATTGCGGGGCAGTTGGGAACGGGAACGGCTTTTGGCGGAGGTGGCCCTACGGGTGCGGCAATCGCTACATTTGGGCACCATTTTTCAAACTACGGTGACGGAGGTACGCCATTTGCTCCAGACCGACCGGGTTTATATCGCTCTTTTGCAGGGGAATAGTCCGTTGGCAGTGGTGGCCGAATCCTGTGGTCCCGCTTACAAAACTTCTCTCAACTCGCAGATTACGGCTTCCCCAAACCCCGAGGAAATGATCGTTAAAACCATTCCCACCGAAGCAATGGTGGTCCATCATCCTGACCAATTGCCCAAGGGAGACCCACTGCGGCGGAGTTTTTTACGTTATCAGGTGAAAAGCTTGCTGGCCATTCCCCTCGCTACGGTGGACGGCAGGTTGGGTATGATTGTGGTCCATCACTGTCAACAGCCCCGCCATTGGCAAAAGGCCGAGGTGCGCTTACTGGAACAATTGGCCACCCAAGTGGCGATCGCCATTCAACAGGCCCAGCTTTACCAACGGGTGCAAACGCTGAATACCAATTTGGAAAAGCAAGTGGGGGAACGCACCGCCCAGCTAGAGGACAAAATGGTGGAACTCCAGGATCTCCAGCAGATGAAAGCTCTCTTTGTCCAAGCCATTTCCCATGATTTGCGTACTTCGGTGATGGGTTTATTGATGGTGCTAAAAAATTTATCAACCACAGAGGGGGAAGCATTGACCCTGCCCCGCCATCTCCTAGACAGCCTGATCCGCAGTGGCGATCGCCAGTTAACCCTTCTCAATGCCCTCTGTGAAGAACAAACCGCCGAATGCCGTCCCCTCCAACTTGCGCCCCAAGCCTTGCCGCTCCAGCCTTTTTTGCAACAAATTTGTCACCAATGGCGATCGGCCTGTGAACAACATCAGGTAGTTTTGAACTTGAAATGTGATGAGACCCTGTCTCCTCTCCAGGGAGACCCCCACTACATCAAGCAGGTATTCGACAACCTTTTGGGCAACGCCCTCAACCACAATCCCCCTGGTATTACCCTCACTCTGGCGGCCCAACCCGAAGGTAATATGGTGCGTTTTACCCTCAGCGACAACGGTAAAGGCATGGCCAAGGACCAATGTGAGCATCTTTTCCGGCTCTATTTGCGCAACCGCCATAATCAACGGCTAACCGGCATTGGTTTAGGTTGTTATCAGTCCCGGCAAATTGTTGAAGCCCACGGTGGCCACATTGGCGTTACCAGTAGCCCTGGGCATGGTTCCCATTTTTGGTTTACCCTCCCCTTGACTGTTTAGTTATTGTGATTTTTGTACTGACAAATTACCACGGCAAAATTGTCCCATCCCAACTATAGAAAGTGCCGCTGTTTTCCGGTTTCACCTGCAATAAAATCGTCATTAATTGTTTAACAGTGCGTTCCACGGTGAACAACTTTTCCGGGGGGACATTTTTCTGAAATGGTTGGGACAATGACGTATCAGTGGTGCCGGGGTGGAGCAAAATTACCGCACATTGGGGCGCAACTCTGTGATATTCGATCGCCGTATTTTTGAGCAACATATTCAGCGCCGCCTTAGAAGCTCGATAACCGTACCATCCTCCCAACTGGTTATCCCCAATGCTGCCCACTTTGGCAGAAATGGTGGCAAAAATACTGGGGGAAGCATGGCGTAGATGGGGTAAAAAATGTTTGGCTAACAACACTGGGCCAATGCTGTTAACAGCGAAATATTGCTGTAATTGTGATGGTTGTAAATGGCGCAGACTTTTTTCCGGTGGGTTATCTTCTACATGGAGAATGCCCACACAATTAATTAGCCAATCGACTTTAGTTTTGCCCAATTGCTGGCTAAATTGTGCAATCTGGCTCTCTTCAGTGATATCCAACGGCACTAGGGTTAAACGATCAGGATTTTCCTTGGCTAAATTTTCCAACTCGGCGATCGCCTGACGATAGGTGGCCCAAATTTTGACGGGGAAAGGTACTTGTTCTAAAAAGTAACGGACAAAGCCTAAACCAATACCCCCGGATGCCCCCACTATGACCACCGTTTGGGGATGATTTTGGGCTGGGAAGTTCTGGTTTGCCATGGTTTTAGACCACAAAAAAGTGGTTAAGGATTAAGAAAATGCCAGGAAAATGGCAAGCGGGCGTAAATGCCTTGGGGGTCATTAAATTGGGATAATTCGGCCCATTCCCGCTCCAACTGTTGCCAGTTAGTTTGTAAAAATGGCGGTAGGACGACGGAGTTAGTTTCAGTGAGACCATGGATGAGATTGTTCCAGAGGAGGGAATTTAATCCCCTTGGAGTGGGGTATTCCTTTACCTGCCATTGTTCCCCCAATTCTGCTTGGGCCGCTGCTAGGTTCACAGCCGTTTGCAATCCCCCCAGTTGATCTACTAGCCCCACTTTTTGGGCTTCCCCCCCAGTCCAAACCCGACCCTGGGCCACCGAATCCAATGCTTCAGGAGATAAATTGCGGGCCCTACCCACCTTATCTAAAAAGATCTCGTAAACCTGATCCACCGACCGTTGAAAAATGGCCAACTCCAACTCGGTTTTAGGTTTAATGCTGGAACCCACATTAGCCAGTGCGCCCGTAGTCACTTCGTCCCAATTTAGCCCCAGGCGATCGCCTAAATTTTCCACATTAAAAAGAATACTAAACACGCCAATGGAGCCAGTGACAGTGTTGGGTTGGGCGACAATTTTTTCCCCCGCAGTGGCAATCCAATAACCACCAGAAGCCGCCACATTGCCCATGGAAATAATCACTGGTTTTTGGGCCTGTAAAAGTTGCACTTCCCGCCAGATAATATCCGCCGCACTGGCACTGCCACCGGGGCTATTAATTCTCAGCACCACCGCTTTAATGTCGTCATCCTGGCGAATAGTTCGCAATAGTTCCCCATAGCGATCGCCACCAATATTTTCCCAGGTGCCCCGACCATTAACAATGGAGCCTTCGAGGTAAACAATGGCGATTTTAGGGTCTTGGTTATGGCTTGCCGCTGTCCCTGTTTGCAGACGATGGTACTCAGCTAAACTAATTTTTCTAAATTCTTGATCTTCTTCTTCCCCCTCTACTTTCTCGGGGTCATTAATCCAAACCCCCGCCTGTTTCAACTCAGCCACAGCTTCATCCCAATAGGTCACTTTGTCCACCAATTTTTCCCTTAGGGCTATGTCAGCAAAGAGCAGCCCTTGGTCACTGGCGATCGCCTGGAGTTGGGGCACCGTTAAGGAACGATTATTAGCAACACTGGTTAAATAAATTTGCCAAATTTGATTTAGCAAAAGCTGTTGTTGTTGGCGATTTTCTGGGCTGAGATTTTCCCTGGTATAGGGTTCAACGGCTCCCTTGTAACTGCCTACCCGTAGGGTCTGCACCCCAATGCCAGCCTTGGCCAACGCCCCGGTAAAAAAGATTGGCTGGGCCCCTAGTCCATTTATTTCTACTCCCCCCATGGGGTTAATTAAAATGGTATCGGCAGTGGCAGCTAAATAGTAGCCTAGTTCGCTGTAGTTGAGACCATAGGCAACAATTTTTTTGCCCGATTGTTTGAATTTAATTAGGGCCTGTTGCACTTCACTTAAATTGGCGTAACCGTCCACTTGGTTACTACGGCGACCATCAATTAATAGGGCCACAATGCGGTCATCTTCGGAGGCCTTTTCAATGGCATTAACCACCGTCCGCAGGGGTAATATTTCTTCCTGATTACCCAGTAAACTCTGTTGTAAACTGAGGGTAGGGCTGGTATCTCGGATGGGGATGGCTAGGTCGAGAATGAGGGCTGTTTTTTCCTCTAGCACTGGATCTGCCTCGGCCGAAACCAGTATGAAGAGCAATACCAAGCCAGTGGCCCCAAGGCTAAGCAAAACCACAATGGCGGCCAATGTTCCCAGGAAACTAGCCACCATTTGTTGGAAAAAGTTTTTCATGCAGCCTGGTTGCGCTCTAATTCCCGGAGGGCTTTGCGGTCAAGTTTAATCTCAATCTGATCGTTTTCTTTGGTGCCCAAGGTGCGGTACGCGGAGCCTAAATAGAGGGGTTTAGTTAGGCCAGGCTGGGGATGGATCAGGGTTCGGGCCCGGATCACCATTTGTTCTTTGCCGTCGGTGGAAATGCGGCCCAGGGAAAAGTAATTATTGGCAGCTTGTTTGAGGGTGGCTTCCACTTCCGTAGAGGACACTGTCACCGGCACACTAATGACAATTTGGTTCGCACCGTTGTCGTACACTCGATTGAACTTCACTGAGCCTTCCACCGTGGGGCGGTCGAACATGCCCAAACCGAGGCCAAAAATGCCTATCGTTAAAACCGTCATAAAGCTCGTCACCCCCACCAGGCGAAAGCGGAATCCCCAACGGAAAACAAAGGCCAGTACCATGAAGATGAAACTGGCGATGGTAGCGTAGGCGGACCAACGGAGATAAATGGTAACGTCCATAGGTAGGGAGAGAATTACGTCAACAAATCTAACAGAAAATGCAGTTAGTTAATCTTCATCCCCCCGATCGCCGCAGGGCAAGTCTGCTTTATTTGCCGGGGTTGGATGGTACAGGCAAATTGTTTTATCGGCAACGACCGGAGTTGGTTGAGCACTTTAACCTACTGGCTCTGCGCCTAACTCCGGGGCCTCTTCCGGATGATTGGTCGGCGATCGCCAAGGCCTTGCACCAATTAATTCACCAACAGCAGGGATTAACATTACCCCTGTACCTCTGTGGGGAATCCTTCGGGGGATGCCTAGCCCTGGCCTATAGCTGTCTATATCCCCAGGAAGTGGCCAAATTAATTTTGGTTAATCCGGCCACCGCCTTTGACCGTCGCCCTTGGTTGCAGTGGGGCATTCCCTTCCATCAGTGGTTACCCAATGCCCTACAAACGGTCACTACCCTCACCGGACTGCCCTTTTTAGCCGCCGTAGAACGGTTACAGCCCCAGGATCGTCGTCAGTTGCTCAATGCCATGCGCTCCATTCCCCCGGCGATCGTGGCCCAGAGGTTGGCCCTATTGCAAAATTTCAACCAACAGCAATTGAATTTAGAAAATATCAGCGCCCCCAGTTTAATTCTGGCCAGTGGCCGGGACTTACTACTGCCTTCCGTGGAAGAAGCCCATAAGTTACAGAGGCATTTGCCTAAGGCCATGGTGAAAATATTGCCCCATAGCGGCCATGCCTGTTTGCTAGAAAAAGAGCTATCCCTACAGAAGATTTTGCAAGCCGCCCAATGGTTACCGGAGCTAGTTTTGCTTAACAAAAATTCATGAGTTCTGTTGGGATGGACCCTTGATTGTGGTCTGCCATTCGGACTACATTGCAAAGATTAGAGAAACTTGTTTAACAAAAAACGTCGTAATTTTTGCGACCACCACTTTATTAGAGAATCCTTTAGGAGAACCCATGAATATTGCCGTTGTGGGACTGAGCCATAAGACAGCCCCGGTGGAAATTCGCGAAAAACTCAGCATCCAAGAAGCTAAGTTGGAAGAAGCGTTAACCCATCTGCGGAGTTATCCCCACATCGAAGAAGTCACTGTCATTAGTACTTGTAACCGCCTGGAAATTTACGCGGTGGTGACGGACACAGAAAAGGGAGTGGTGGAAATCACCCAATTCCTTTCTGAAACTGGCAATATTCCCCTGGCAACCCTACGGCGTTATCTGTTTACCCTTCTCCACGAAGATGCGGTGCGCCATTTGATGCGGGTGGCCGCTGGGCTGGAAAGTTTGGTGCTCGGAGAAGGACAAATCCTCGCTCAGGTGCGTACTACCCATAAGTTGGGGCAAAAATATAAAGGGGTGGGTCGTCTGCTCGATCGCCTATTTAAGCAAGCCATCACCGCCGGTCGTCGAGTCAGAACCGAAACTGATATTGGTACAGGAGCCGTGTCCATCAGTTCCGCCGCTGTGGAGTTAGTCCATCGTCAAGTGGATTTATCGAGCCAAAAGACTGTCATCATCGGGGCTGGTAAAATGGCCTGTCTGTTGGTGAAACATCTATTAGCTAAAGGAGCCACGGACATCACCATTGTTAACCGCTCCCAACGTCGTTCCCAGGATTTAGCCAACCAATTCCCCCAAGCCCAGTTAACCCTTTGTCCCCTGACGGATATGTTTACGGCGATCGCCGCTGGGGATATTGTCTTTACCAGCACTGGGGCCACGGAACCGATTTTAGATTGCCAGAACCTAACCAGTTGTGTGATCAACCGCAAAAGCTTGATGTTAGTGGATATTTCCGTACCCCGGAATGTGGCCGCTGATGTCCACGCCATGGAACAGGTGCGGGCTTTTAATGTGGATGACCTAAAAGAAGTAGTCGCCCAAAACCAAGCCAGCCGCCGGCAAATGGCCAGGCAAGCAGAGGGATTACTCGAAGAAGAAATTGCCGCCTTTGACCTCTGGTGGCGATCGCTAGAAACGGTACCCACCATCAGTTCCCTCCGCAGTAAGGTGGAAGATATCCGGGAACAGGAATTGGAAAAAGCCCTTTCCCGCCTGGGCAGCGAGTTTGCCGAAAAACATCAAGAAGTAATCGAGGCCCTCACTAGGGGCATTGTCAACAAAATTCTCCACGAACCCATGGTGCAACTGCGGGCCCAGCAGGATATCGAAGCCCGTAAGCAATGCCTACGCTCCCTGAAGATGCTGTTTGATTTGGAAGTGGAAGAACAATTCGGTTAGAACTTGTTAATGAATTTCAGCTAACTGTAAATAAATGTCCCAAAGCCGGCTCTGTGTTCCCCATGGAGTCGTTTTTCTCTTTGGTCCCGTTCCCAAGGCCCAGCCAAACTCCTAAGCTAGAATTGTCGAGGAAGATATTAGCGCCGAGGACAACTAGGCCATGGCATTGGTCCACAGCGGAGTAATTGAGAACTATATCCAACGGGTGACTGAGTTAAGCCAATCCACCCAGCGCATTCCCACCACTGCTGAACTGGAGGCGATCGCCAGGGAGCTGGGCATTGAGCCAGAGGAAATCCAGGCGGCCCAAAAACAAGCAACGGATCATTTCACCAGGGCCCAGGGCTATATGCGTCTCGGATATTGGGATGATGCCATTGCCGAACTGGACGATGCCATTGCCTTTAATCCGGGGGAATCGAAGTTTTTGCTCTCTTCCGCTGAAGCCTACCTGGGTAAATGGAAACAGCATCACCGTAGCCCTGATGCAGACCAAATGCATTTGCGGGTACGCCAGTGTTTATCGTTAGAACCTGGTTGTGAAGGGGCGTTGGATTTATTAGCGGAATTTCGGCGGCGGCAAAAGCGGCATCTCCGCACCATTATGGGCAGTTTGATGTTTGTGGGGGCGGTAATCTGCGGCGGTGGCATTTACCTTTTATTCCACGGCGGTTTACCCTTTGTGATCGAAGAAAAAGCCCGCTTAGAAACTTTGCAAGGCACTATTGAAGCCCAAAACAACACCATTGCCCAATTGATGGGGGAGCAGGAAGCGCTACGGCGGGAATTCCACACAATCATCAGTCAACAACTCCAAGAAAATCGTCTCAATGGTGATCGCCTGGAAAATTTACAGGCCCGTCTTAAAGAACTGGAGGAAAAAATCAAGGAATACCAAACCCCACCAATATTAACCCCAACCCCCACTCCTAGCCCTACGCCTCCCCAGCCCCAGGGAAATGACGAGTAGCTTGGGATGGTGGCGGTGACGGTGGATTGTCGCAAAAACTGATGGAAGGTAAATTCCAGAACGCTCCCCCTAGGGCGGAATATTCAATGCCACAGAAGCGGTTCCGCACTGCTGAAAGGGAATAGGGACTTACCAAGTAGATAAAGGGCAAATATTCCTGCACTTCCATTTGCATTTGGTCGTAAACCAGGCTCCGTTCCTGCTGGGGAATAATTTGGGAACCTTTAAGAGCTAAATCGGCAATGTTCTGCTCCCAGGGGGCCACTGTTTGTCCCTCTAAAGGTTGGGCTCCGGCCTGGGGATGCTGATTAAACATGTGTAAATTGCCCTTAACGTACCAAACATTAGGTATATGGGGATCGTTGCCGCCGGTTAGGCCCAAAACCACCGCATCCCATTCCAAACTGTTGCTTAATTTGTCCACCAACACGCCAAAACTAATGGGGCTAAAATCCACTTGAATGCCAAGTTTTCCCAAATCTTCTTGAATTTGGGTCCCCATGGCTTCCCGCACTTTATTGCCAGCATTGGTATTAAGCACAAAGCGGACACGGTTACCCCGATCATCCAATAATTGCCTTTGATTGTTGTAGGTGAAGCCCCCGGCTTTCAGTAATGCTTGGGCCTTTTCAGGATCGTAGTTATAAACTTTGACGTCGGGATTAAAAAAGGGAGATTGCACAGGGATAAAGGAATTTTGCTTTTCCCCCAGTCCCCGGTAAATGTTATTCACCATTCTTTCCCGGTCAATGCCATAGGCGATCGCCTGACGGAAATTGAGATTATTAAACCAGCGGGATTTAATCGGATCCACTAGGGGTTTACCCTGGCGCTTACCTTGGTTGAGATTAAAGGTTAAATAGCTACTGGCGTAGGTGGGGCCGCCGTTATAGATGACAAAATTACCCCGTTCTTCTTCCTGTTTGAGCAGAGAAAAGGATTCTGGTGGCACTCCGAGGGAATCCAAACTGCCAGAACGAAATTGCAACAAAGATGTGTCAGTGCTTTCCACAATGGCCCACACAACCCTGGGAATATAGGGCAGGGATTCACCGTTGGGGCCCTTTTCCCAGTAATAGGGATTCTTACTAAAAATTATCCGTTGGCTGGTGACATAGCGGGCTAATTTATAGGGACCATTGACCACAATTTGGTCCGGGGGAGTGTTGGTGCCCCAGGTACTTAAAAATAGCGGATTGCCATTTTCATCACTTTTTTTCACCGTTTCCCGCAGAATATGGGCTGGCAAAATGGGAAATTGGGCTGTTTCTAAAAAGGGAGCAAAGGGTTCGGGAATATTAAATGCCACCTGGCGATCGCCAACTTTGGTAATCTTCGGTTCCGCCTGACTTTCTCCTACTTTCAAACTGTCCCGATAATTATTAGGAATTTTAGGGTTTAAATAAAGATCATTATAGGAAAATAGTACATCATCTACGGTAAGGGGTTTGCCGTCAGACCAACGCAGACCTTCCTTGAGGGTAAAGGTAATGGTCAAATTGTCCGGTGATATTTCCCAACTTTCCGCCAAGGCTGGCGTTCTTTCCCCGGTGAGAGGATTTTCCCTAATTAGCCCTTCGTAGATATAACCAAAAACATTGGGGGACTCTTGGGACAGAACCGCATTGAAAGTTTTGGGGTCACTGAGCACGGAAAAAACCACCTGGTCTTTCAGTTCCGGGGAAAAACAACCTCCCAATGAAAACGTCAGGGCAAGGCAACACAATAAAGCACTGATTAATTTTTGCCCCCAACTTCGACCGGATAGGTAATTTTGCTGGCCTGGATTTTTTTCCCTGGCGATCGCCGTTTTTCTTTGTCCCACCACCCTACTCATTGCTACTTTGTTTCCCCAACGCATAAACTGCCCCTGTGAACACCGTCAATATGGCCAAGCTAATGGACCAACTTCCTCCCAATCCCCATTTCACCCCCCAATTACAGAGGGCCCCCAGGAGAAGAAACGGCAAAATACTCATTACTGAAGCATAGAAAGCATTCTGGGCTTCCCTAGCTTCCTTGGTGCGCTCATATTCCTCCACGGAAGTGTAGAGGGAACGCTCCGCAAAATTAAACCACCGTTGCAACTGTTCAATCAGCCAATTGCGCCCAGTACCCCAGGTTAGGTACAGCCCCAATGCCCAAAGGGTAGCACCAGCAATCATCGCCGTATTAATGGGAATTTCGAAAGGAATCCAGTCCATGAGCATGGGGAGCGCTATTTGAAGTTTTTAGAATCTTAACAAAACCACTGCCCCCACTACGGCGATCGCCCCTGGTAAGCAATTAATTACAGAAAGTTTAAATTCGTCCCAAATCGAGCAGTGCATGGCAGCTTCTAAAGGACTAATAAACGCTAAAAAGAAAGCCGCCACTGAAGCAATGGGCGACCTCTAGCAATCGGAGGGTGATATTGACTTTATGTCTTATCTTCAGGTTAAGGCCGGATCGGTAGGCTTTATGTAGCCTATTTGACGAAAGTTCCCGTAACTAGGCTTTCCCCGTGTAGATATGTAAGGGTTTTTTGACAAAGCGAACATAAAAGTGTTTGAACGTGGAACGCAACACCCTAGGCAGGCCAAAATCAATGGGCATCAACACTTCCGGTAGTTTCCAATTATCTACCACTAACTCCCGGGGATGGGATAAGGGAAAGGTCAATTCAGCCGCAGTGGGATTTAGTCCTAGGCGCTCCTGGGCCGCCATGGTTGGGATGGTGGCGGGGTCTAGTTGCAAAATATCGGTAATAACAAAATCCAAAACAAACACATCGGGGCTAGCGGCCAATAACCCCACTTCCCTAGGATCACCGTGCATGGGGCCATTGCCTTCATGGGCCATAATGCCATCCAAAATGTTTAAATCCGGGGCGATCGCCTTGGCCGTTTCCACCAGCATTTCCCCAAAGCGATTCGCATCCTTACCCGCCTCCATATGCCACCAAGCTTTCATTTTGCCGGGGACGCAACCGAATAAATTTTTAACCCCCATGGTCATGGTCAATTGGGCATGGGACTTGAGTTTGGGCAGGTTAATTACCACATCCGCATCCATGGCCTCCTTGGACAAGCGCAAATGGTTAAAACTATCACTCTCGGTGGCGTAGCGTCCCCCCCGGAATTCCACAATGGGAATGTCTAACGCTTGCAACAGAGGTAAGTAACCGTTGTTTTCTGCCACGCCCCGAGCCGAACCAAACGCAGGACTGTCCCCCATGAAAGGTTTACCGCCCGCTTCCTGCACCAGTTGGGCCACGGCGGCCACCACTTCGGGGCGGGTAATACATTCTCTGCCCGGCCGATTGCCAGTCAACAAATTGGGCTTCAGCAAAACCCGATCGCCTGGTTTGACGAAGTTGCCCATGCCCCCCAAGGGTTCGAGTAAAGTTCTTAGGGAAGCCAGCAAACTGCCCGCTTCGTAGGATTGGGCCCGGAGCAAGCTAACGGATTTGACCATGGTGGCGGAGGTTGATTGTAAACAAATATGAATATAAGCCTATTCCCGATTCTAGTCATGTTCGGCTCCAGATGCCAATTTTGGGGACAATTTTTGCTAAGGCTACAATGAAGCTTAAGACAAATGATTGAGGAAAGTTGCATGGTTGCCGAACTCCGCAAAACCAATACAAGTCTTTATGAAACAGATTACAATCTTTGGGTTTTAGAAACTGTTGCCAAACTTAAAAGTCGAGACTTGGATGGTCTAGATTGGGACAATTTAATTGAGGAGGTGGAAGATTTGAGTCGGCGCGACAAAAAAAAGCTTAAAAGTCTTTTACGTCTACTGTGTGAACATCTTCTTAAACTCACATATTGGCAATCTGAGCTTCAAAGGAATGAAGGTCATTGGAGGAGAGAAATTCGTAATTTCCGGAAACAGATTAATGAAGAGTTAGAAAGTAGTCCAAGTTTACGAAACTATCTTAGTGACATCTTTGATAAATGTTATCGTGATGGGAGAGAATTGGCTGCTGACCAATCCGAACTTCCTCTCAGCATCTTTCCCGAACACCCCATTGCTACCCTTGAACAAATACTGGATGAAGATTGGTTGCCCTAGGCGCACCGCGTAGCGGATCTCTGCGAGATCGCCAGATAATGGGGCAAATCGTGTACCCATTCATTGAGTGGAAGCTAAAATAGGATTGACGATTAATCATTGGGGAAAACAGCATGGTTGCCGAACTCCGCAAAACTAATACAAGTCTTTATGAGACAGACTACAATCTTTGGGTTATAGAAACTGTTGCTAAACTTAAAAGTCGAGATTTGGATGCTCTGGATTGGGAAAATTTAATTGAGGAGGTAGAAGATTTGAGTCGGCGGGATAAGAGGAAACTAAAAAGTCTTTTAATCAAACTGTGTGAGCATTTACTTAAGTTGAAATACTGGTATTCTGAATATGAAAGAAATAAAGGACACTGGCAGTCAGAAGTTCGTAATTTCAGGCAGTTAATTAATATGGAATTGGAAGATAGTCCTAGTCTCAGACCTTATCTTGAGGAAAATTTTATCAATTGCTATCACAAAGGAAGATTATTAGTAGCTGATAGATCTCAGCTTGCCCTCAGTACATTTCCAGAGGAGCCCATTGCTACCCTTGAACAAATATTGAATGAAGATTGGTTGCCCTAGGCGCACCGCGTAGCGGATCTCTGCGAGATCGCCAGATAATGGGGCAAATCGTATGCCCACTCATTGAGTCGAAGCTAAAATAGGATTGACGATTAATCATTGGGGAAAACAGCATGGTTGCCGAACTCTGGAAAACAAACACAAGCCTTTGCCTTTATGAGACGGATTATAATCTTTGGGTTTTAGAAACTGCTGCTAAACTTAAAAGTCGAGACTTGGATGCTCTAGATTGGGAAAATTTAATTGAGGAAGTAGAGGATTTAAGTCGAGGAATTAAGCATGAATTACAAAATATTTTAAGAAATTTATTTGATTACTTACTTCGACTTGCTTATTGGGATTCAGAAAGAAAGAATAATCTTGGAAATTGGCGGGGCGATATAGCAGAGTTTCGTTTACAGATTAAGTGGGAACTGAAAACAAGTCCCAGCCTAAAAAGCTATTGTCAGGAGATTTTTGCGGAATGTTATCAAGATGGTAGGGAGCTGGCTTCAATACGGTCTCAACTTCCCCTCAGTACATTTCCAGAGGAACCCATTGCTACCCTTGAACAAATATTGAATGAAGATTGGTTGCCCTAGGCGCACCGCGTAGCGGATCTCTGCGAGATCGCCAGATAATTCATTTCGATTTATAGATGGTATTACCATTGATTGGGTAGAAGCTAGAATAAAATTTACAACTAATCAACGAGGTCAACACTATGGTTGCTGAACTCCACAAAACCAATACAAATCTTTATGAGACAGATTACAATCTTTGGGTTTTAGAAACTGTTGCCAAACTAAAAAATAAAAATTTAGATGATCTAGATTGGGAAAACCTAATTGAGGAGGTAGAGGACTTGAGCCGGCGCGATAAACATAAATTACAAAGTCTTCTCAATCATATTTTTGAACATTTCCTTTTGATTGTTTACTGGCAAGCAGAACTTATCCGGAATCAAGAGCATTGGGAAAGGGAAATCTTGAATTTCCGCCTACAGCTTCTTCAGGTATTAGAAGATAGTCCGAGTTTACGTAACTATGCAAGGGACTATTTAGCTGAGGGGTATAAAAGAGGTAGAAAATTAGCGTCCAAACATTCTCAACTTCCCCTCAGTACTTTCCCAGAGCAACCCATTGCCACCCTTGAGCAGGTACTGGATGAAGATTGGTTGCCCTAGGCGATCGCCATTAGGGCCCGCTGTGCATTGGGTCAGAATCAAGACCGAGATTGCTAAGTTTTTTGAAGAGGCGATCTACATCAGAGTTTTGTGGGTACGTTAGTAGAATGCTATTTAGTGGCGTAGGTTTATGGCTGAAGGGTTAAGTCCGCTTAGGGCTTGTTGGTATCAAGAACTGGATGCATTGCTCAAGGAGCATAGCACTTTGACTCAGGAAAATTATTGAATGTGAGGGGGGGGGATGAAAATTGTATTTTTTGACTTAATAGATTTTGATTACTCTGTGGGCACTGTTTTTGAAGCTCCTCTAGGCGGTTCACAGTCTGCGCTTTCTTATTTGGCGATGAATTTGGCAAATTTGGGTCATGATATCTTCCTGATTAATAAGATATCTGCACCCATTGTTTCCCATGGTGTTGCTTGTTTACCCATTAGCTGTGTTAGTAATCAATTTTGGCTAAGTGTTGATTTTATTATTTGCTTTAATGGCGCAAATTCTGGAGAAATGTTAAGGAAACTTTGCGGTGAAAAGACTAATATTATTCTTTGGAATCAACACGCCCATGATCAACCAGCGATACAAAGATTAAGCAAAAAAGAAGAAAAAGAGTCCTATGATTACTTTTTCTTTATCAGTGACTGGCAAGCAGAAAAATTTATTAAAATATTTGGCATAGAAAGGGAAAAGGTTGTTATCTTTAGAAATGCAATTGGCTATAATTTTGAAGGTCTGTTTGATTCAAAGTCCTCAATTCTAGAAAAAAAAGTGACGCCGCTCTCTCTTGCTTATACGAGCACGCCATTTAGGGGGCTTGGTCTTTTAGTTGATATTTTTCCAAGATTAAGAGAGAAATTTTCTGAAATCAAGTTGAAGATATTTTCTAGCATGCAAGTCTATCAGCTATCTGACGAAAATTACAACAGTCTTTATACAAGTTTACGAGCTATAGAGGGAGTACAGTATTTTGGTTCTATTTCTCAGCCCCAGTTGGCTAAAGAGCTTAGAGATATTTCGATTTTGATTTATCCCAATATATTTCCTGAAACTTCCTGTATTGCCGTTATGGAAGCTATGGCCAGTGGTTGTCATATTATCACCAGTGATCTAGGTGCGTTGCCGGAAACAACAGCAGGGTTTGCAACTTTAGTGCCATTTAATCCAGATTTAGAGGTTTATAAGCAAGATTTTGTCACAGCAACTATTCAGTATATTGAAGATCTCCAGTCAGAAAATGTTGATAGTATTGAGGCAAGGTTGGCTAAACAGATTGAATATTGTCAACAAAACTATGTTTGGGAAAAGCGTGCCCATGAATGGCTCATAAAGCTTTATGAAATTAGAGCTTATACATTTTTTAAACAACAGGAATATGAGATAGCAATTAGTTTCTACCAAGAAGCTCTTGATGATTTTTCCGGTTCTGAAAATTTCTGTTCATACTTGATATTAAGCTTGATATTATTTGGACTAGAGGAGGAGGCACTATCTGTTATTATGAATGCAGTTATCACTTCAAAATTTAATAATCCAGATTACCTTTCAGAAAAACTCAATCAAGTTATTGAAAAAGAATCTAATTTTTTGGCGACTGCTAATGAGGGGCAAGCATTGGAGACAATAACAAATTTCTTTGATCAGCTAGAATGAAGGTCTTGTCAGACAATCATTATTATTGAATATCCTCTTAAATTTGAGTTATTCAAAATAATCTAATTTGTTCAATTTAGTTAAAATCATGATAGACTTTTTTGATCAATATTTTTTAACAATAACAATAGGCAATTACGAAATTCATATACTAAATACGAAATTCATATACTAAAAAAGTATTTATTGATAAAATTAGTCTAATTGCAGCTTTACCAAAATCAATTTAACTTTTACCATAGCCGATAACTAATCCTAAAAATTACTAAAGACTTCAGGCTTGTTTATGACTTTATTAGATCAAGTGCAAAAATTAGTAAATTCTGCAAAATATTTAGAATTAGTCTCCATTTTGGAAGAGAAAATTGCTTATCATCCAGAAGAATTAAATTATCGTTGGTTTATGGGACTTGCTTATCTGTTACAGGAAGATCAAGAGACTGCCATAAAAACTTGGCTAGTCCCCTTTTTGACTAATGAAACCAATGATGTTGAACAATTGACAGTTGAGTTAATTGAATTTTTGGAAGAACAAGTCAAAGAAGCAATTAAAAATGAACAATTAGGTCAAGCAAAAGTAATTTATGATGCAATTTTTTTGATTAATTCTGAATATAATCACCCACAGTTGCGGGAACAACTCTTGTCTGCTTTGACGGTTATAGCTAATGGACTAGAAAAGAGTGAACACTATGATCTTGCTGTGGATGTGTTTAATGAAATTCTCGACTTGGAACCACAACAAGATTCAATATTAAGATCAATCGCTTGTTGTTATTGCCAGATTGAATACTTAGATCAAGCAAAAGAATCAATTAATAGAGCCATAGAAATTAATCCGGAATCCCCAGAGAATCATTATATTCTGGGAATGATTTTTGAAAAACAAGCTAAAATTAATGAAGCAATTATTGCATATAAATTAAGCATTCAACAGAATAACAGTTATTTAAATGCTTATGTGAATTTAATCAATCTCTTAAAAAAACAAAACAAAATTGATGAAGCGATCACTTTATGTGAGAGCGGATTATCACTCATTTCATCTAGTTCAACACTCCATAATTTACTTGGAGATTGTTATCAATCTGTTGGTCAAATCAAAAAATCTCATTTACATCTAGGATATGCCGCTTACAAAAGCATAAATAGTCGTGACTTTGCTGTTGCACTTCATCATTTTGAAAAATACTTTAGTGAATCAAATCAAGAGAGAATTCAAGAATTTAGCTTTTATGATACATTGGCTAATTGTTATCGAATGTGTAACCAAACAGAGTCTGCAATTGAAGTTTTAGAAAAAACATTAAAATTTTATCCTATAAAGAAACTAGAAATTAATAGACTAAATCAAGTTTTACTACCCATTCTATACAATAATCAAAAAGAAATAGATTTTTATCGACATCGTTTTTCTCAATTGCTTAATTCGTTAATTAATAATACCAAATTAATTACTCAAGACCATATTGACGACGCGATTCAAAGCATTTATATAAGAACAAACTTTTGGTTAAGCTATCAAAATAGAAATGATCTCTATATTCAAAAAAAATATGGTGATTATATAACTAATATTATTGAAGAGGTATATTTTCATCATAAATATATTCCTAGACTGATTGATTTTCAACCTGAGCTACAAATTAAAATTCGTGTTGGAATTATATCCTATCGCTTAAGGGGTTTAGGGCTACTTTATTCGGGTTGGATTAAGTATCTTGACAAGCAACAATTTGAAATTTATGTTTATCATTTAATCGATCAGAATAATAATGAAGAGTCACACAGTCGAGATTTTTTTGCTCATCATAGTGATATCTATCGGACAATCAGTTTAAATATTGGTTGGCAAAGGATAGGGGAACAAGTTCGCGACGATCAAATTGATGTGATGATTTTTCCTGAATTAGGACTAGATCCAATTTTTAACTTACTGACAACCTATCGTCTTGCCCCTATTCAATGTACCACTTGGGCCCATCCTGTCACTTCTGGCATTCCCGCTATTGATTATTTTATTTCCAGTGAACTAATGGAGCCAGAAAATGGTGATGAGCATTATTCTGAAACTTTGATTCGCCTTCCTAACCTCGCTTTTGCCCTCCCTCCTTTAGATACTTCAGATATTAATGGGACACGCTCCGATTTTAATCTTGAAGAAAATGTCATTATCTACTGGTGTTGCCAGAGTTTATTTAAGTATCTCCCCCAGCATGATTATATTTTTGCAAGGATTGTTCAAAATAACATCAATTTTCGGCTGGTTTTTGTTGCCCCACCCCAAGGTAAAGTAATCACTGATGACTTTGCCAAAAGATTAGAAAAAACTTTCACCAAATATGGATTGAATTATCAAGATTATTGTATTTTTCTACCGCGATTAAATAATCAAGATTTCATAAAAATAAATCTGCTAGCGGATGTTTTTTTAGATGGTCTTAGTTGGTCTGGGGGGTTGACCACAAGGCAAGCTATTGCTTGCAATTTACCTGTTGTTACTTGCCCTGGAGAGTTTATGCGCTCTCGTCATTCTTATGCCTATTTAAAAATGATTGGGGTAACAGAAACAATTGCGAGCAACGAAGAAGATTATATTCAAATCGCGGTACGATTAGGACAGGATGCGGACTGGCGACAGACCATCAGAAATAAAACTATGGATAATAAACATCGGTTATTCGATGATCAAGAATGTGTCCTGGGCCTTGAACATTTCCTGAAACAAGCTGTTCAGGACTATAACCTTAAGCTAAATCATGGAATCTAGAAATGATTAATCGTGACTATCTAGACGTAATTACCGATTATTTTGAACAAGAAAACTATTTAGAATCTATTGATTATCTAGAAAACTGCATTACTGAAGGTTGTAATCAGCCAAATCATTACTATTGGTTAGGGCTAGCTTATTTGCTAGCGGATAATTGGGAAGGGTGTTTAGCCACATGGTTATCTCTGATCGTCGAAACCTCCCTTGAGGATGAAAATGAACGTCTAGTTGTGGACTTAATTGATTTCCTAGAGCAACAAATTAGGTCTTATCTGACCAAAGGAAAACTAAGGCAAGCGAAAATCATTTATGAAATAATTTTTGAACTAAATACTGACTATGAAAATGCTGAAATTCTGGCTCAGTTGACATCAGCCTCATATAAATTGGCAACCAACTATGGACTCAATCAGGAATATGACAAGGCAATTATTGTTTACTTAGATCTCCTTGATTTCAATCCGAATTATAGTCCTGCCTGGCATTCGCTCGCCCTATGTTATTACCAGCAGGGTAATTATGCCGAGGCCCACACCGCCATGCAAGAAGCACTAGAACGGGATAGTTCCGACAATAATTATTACGGGCTAGGGCGTATTCTGGAAAAGCAACAAGACTATGGTGGTGCTATTTCTGCCTATAATCAAGCCATAGAGCTTAACCCTGATTTCCTCGATGTTTATATTACCTTGGGTAATCTTCATTATGAACAAAAAAATGTTGATCGTGCTTTAAACTGTTATGAACATCTGCTCAAAAAGTCTAATGAAGTAGGACAACCGCAGATAAAACAGCGTGTTGAAGAAATTTATCACACAAATCAATATCCGCAAGCGGCACAATATTTAGGCTATTTCTATTACAGTAAAGATAAATATGCTCAAGCAATTCACTACTATAAAGACTACCTGTGTCAAGAATCCGGAGATATTGAGACTTATTTAAATTTAGGTCAATCCTATGCTAGAACCAATCAAACGGCCAAGGCTATTCACTTTATTGAACAGAAACTAGAATCCTATCCTGATAATTTATCCCTACGAACTTTTCATCAATCTATTCTGCCTATTGTCTTTGAGAAGAATGAGGATATTGAGTTTTATCGCCAGCGCTATCAATCTTTGCTAGAGAAATTATTAATAGATTACTTGCCTAATACTTTAGATAAGGCCAATGAAGCCTTTGCTGGTACTCAAAAAAACAACCTATTCTATCTTGCTTATCAAGGTAAAAATGATGTTGTTATTCAGCAAAAATATACGACTTATCTTAGTTCAATTCTAAAAATAGCTTACCCTCAGTTTTGCCAGCCTAAAATCTTCAGTGATGATATTCACCGTCGTAAACTTCGTGTTGGCTTAGTGTCGCAACACCTAGAGGGACTAGGAAAACTTTATGTTAATTGGCTTAAGTATCTTGATAGTCAAAAATTTGATTTTTATACCTATGATTTGTCACGGGTTGACCCACATAAGCCGGAGGAGACCCGTGATCAATTTCAACTCTATAGCCATCAAATGTGGTACTTAGGCAAAAATGAAAATTTGATTGATTTATGCCAAAAAATTGACTCTGACCATTTGGATATTCTGATCATGCCAGAAATAGCTGTTTCCGCCAGAGTTGGCCCCCTAGCCTGCTTACGTTTAGCCCCTATTCAATGTACTACTTGGGCTCATCCAGTTACCTCCGGTAGTCCTTATATGGACTATTTTTTATCGAGTCATCTGATGGAACCTGATAATGGTGATGAACATTATTCTGAAACCTTAATTCGTCTTCCTAATCTAGCTTTTGCTATTGGAAAAAAAGAAGTAATTCTCCACGAAAAAAATCGCTCTGACTTTGGTTTGCGGCAAGATTCTGTGATTTTTTGGTGTTGTCAAAGTTTATTCAAATATTTACCTGAACATGACTATATTTTTGCTACTGTTGCTCAACATAGTCCAACTTTTCAATTTGCCTTTATTGAATCTGACCACAGCCCCATTGTGACTGAGACTTTTAAGAAGCGTCTCCAGGCTACTTTTCGGCAATTAGACCTGAATTATGAAGACTATTGCCTATTTTTGCCCCGCCTAAATCGGTCAGACTTCAGCATTGTGACCCAACTATCGGATATTTTTCTTGACTGCTTAAGTTGGTCGGGCGGCTTTACCACCACAGAAGCTATTATCGCTGGTTTACCGATTGTCACCTGTCCCGGAGAGCTAATGCGGGCACGGCATTCCTACGGCCTCTTAACTATGATTGGCATAACTGAAACAATAGCTGAAAGTATTGAGAATTATATTGCCATTGCAGTTCGTCTGGGGTTAGACCGTCAATGGCGACAGGCTATTAGTCAGAAAATTCTTGAGAATGGTGATCGCATGTTTGAAGACCAAGCTTGCATTACTGCCCTGGAAGCATTTTTCCAGGATGCAGTTGAGAAAAAACAGCAAATGGATGATGGATAATTATTAATCTCCCTTCAAATACTATCATCGGAGACTTTAATTTGTACTTCCCCGGTTGGTGTCAAGGTCACTTGTCCACCCAATGCTTCAATTTCTTTTATAACACGCTCAGTTGTCTTCTGATCGGGACTATTACTCAATACATTCACCCAAGCACTAATTCGGGCCAATTTGCTGTCTGGATTATTTTTTAAAACATTAATTGAATTTTGATTAATATCAACCATCCGTTGACCATCCTCACCACCATAATTTTGGGCAGAAATAGCGGACTTAGCGTAGGAGTGTTTAGCGTTTTCTACATCTCCTCTGAACAGTAGCTCATTATTCCCTTTCATGCGCCACAGATAATAAGTCGGAAATGAAGAGTTGAATTTAACTGCTTGGGAATCTAATGCTTTAGCTAATTGCTCAATACTCTGATCAGGATTACCAGCAAATAGTGTATTTGCTGTTTCTAAACGAAAAATTGCCTCATTAAAGCGGGGGTCTCGATCAACAATTTGCTGAAAGTAGTCTGAAACTAGGGCGTAATTAGTTTGTTCCCGGGCTGGATTATCACCAAAATATTGAATAAATTTTAAATACAGCCAATCAGCCAGGATGTTGTTAAAGCCTAAATTCGGCATCTTCTGAGAGACTTTTAATGCTTGCTCTTCTTGAGCCACTTCTTGGAAATATCCTAAATTATTTTCTTTGTTTTGTTCTGTCAAATATAGGGTTTGTAACCAACCAATTCCTGCTATGCTCACTAATAACAAGAGACTATTGACTATATTCGATGAAAGCAATGAAAACATAGTTTTGATGCGGGGCTAATCACTCAACATTCCGGCTAGATTTATGGCTACTGAATAATAATACCACCATTACTACAGTTCCCAGACTCACTGTTGGGAGCCTGGGTAGTTGTAACAGGATCCCGAGCTTGGCAGAGTATAACCGAAAAAACGCCGTTGTTATAATAAATTCCTACTGAATAAGTCCTGTAGTTGTCATTTCCCAAATTTTTTGGAATTGCGTCACTAATTGTTACTGAATTAGAAGAAATTGGTGGACTATAGTCATAGTTAGTGCTGGAAAAAGTAAGACCAGTTTCTGAGTAGGTATTGGCAAAAGTTCTGTTTTCAAAATGATAGGCCTGTTGGGCAAATGCAATAGCACTTAAATTTTGTTTAGCTTCGACCTCCCTGGCTTTGCCCACTTGAGCCACTAGATTAGGGAGAGCAACTCCTGTTAGTACACCCAGGACAAGCATTACAATTAATAACTCCAGCAAAGTCAATCCTCTCTCGGACTTATCGGAGTTAATTGCAGTTAAATTAGCAATGCAATCTTTGATGTAAACCATTCTAATCTAAGACTAGTGCATTGTTTGAAAAAACAAGAGAAGCTACACTATCACAAGATTGTTTTCATCAATCCGAATAATGTAGCCACTAGCTATAAAGTAAGCTTAGGAAGCTCAACTCTAGACTTATCTACCAACCACCAGACTTGGCAGGGGTTTGGGCACCATTAGTTAAGTCAAAAGTCCCGTTGGCTGGGTCGTACACAATTGCGGTAGAAATTGTGGTCGTGTTATCACCTGGCGCATCTGTGGCGTTAGCAAAATTCTCCACATTAGTGCCACTACCTGTTGCCGCAGAAAAGGTAAAGTAATCACCAGTGGTATCAACTTTTGTGTCCAACTTAGTAAGGTCTGTCGTAAATGTCGGGTTTTCGGTGCGGTACACCTGCTGTCCCCGGTTGATGGCACCCAGGGTAGATTTCCCTTCAGACATCCGGGCCTTACCAACTTGGTTGAGCAAGTTAGGCAGGGCGATGGCGGCAAGTACGCCGATGATGATTACCACAACCAACAGTTCAATTAAGGTAAAGCCTTTTTCTTCTTTCTTGTTGGTGAGGTGAGAGAGCAGCTTGAATTTAAAATTACTAGCCATGATTGTCTTCTTCCTTATGTAGGGGGAATTAAAATAACTGGTCGGAACCCTTCTAGCTCTAACTTACCCACGCCCCCCATTTACCTATCACCCCCACCAAAAAAATTTTCCCTAATCCACCACCTCCACCAAAAGAACTCCAAGGGACTCCTGCTCAAAAATAGCTAGTTTCAATAAGTCTAGTAGTTTGCCCTCATTCACCGCACAAAAATCTGCTGGATCTAGGGGGCGCAGTTGCCGCCATCGCGCCCAAAGGAATTGCAATGAGCGTGGAGAATCAAGCAGTGGAACCCCTAGGCAACAGAGCAGAGTGTGATCCACCCAGGCATCTCGATCAAGGAAAGGAAAAAATTGTTTCAAATTGACTGGAGCCACTGCATTTGATTCCAAAATTGCCTCCCGGAACCTTTCCGTGTGCAGACAGGGATGGAGATGCACTATCACCTTTTCTGGGTTCTGTTCTTGCCAATCTCGATCAATTTCTCCATCATCCTTATCTTTTCGAACATGGCCACACCAGAAATCCAATAATCGCTTGTCTGGTTGCACCAATTCATAAAAACATAGTTGTTCTTCTAGGCTAGACCCCTCCAGTCCCATCACTAAATAAGCCGGTAAGTTATCTGGTTGTTTAAATAGGTTCTTCCAGTCCCAATACCGCCAGTCAACCATATCCACTAATTGCAATCCAGACTGCTGGAAAGAATCAAATAGCTGTGATAGTGTATATCCCTTATCATTCTGAAACAGATGATTCATGAGGATAAGTTGGTCTGCGACCTTGCTACTATCGTTGTATCGCCAGGTTTTCATTTTCAGATCAACACCATCCTTGAGAGCATCGTAAAACTCTCTGACAAGGTTCAACTCAGTTTCTTCGGGGTTATCCTCCATCAAACCCATTTTTTGGAACAGAGCTTGGGCACGATAGTAATTATGCCTTTGGTAATAGCTGTGTAAATTTCCTCGGATGATGCCATCAGATTTCAATACCTGTGCCAACTGTTTAAGGGTCAATGCTAAATCTGGCAAAAGATAAAGCACATCACTGGCATTAATTAAATCAAATCTTTGTTCCAGTTGCCCCAAATCCTCGATCGCCAACACATGAAACTCAGCATCATCAAAACCATGGTATTTCAAACGCTGTTCCGCAATCTTGATCGACTCTGGTGACATATCGATACCGACAATCTTTGTCCCTGGATTAGCCCAGGCCAGTCTGAGGGTTGTTGCCCCGGTGCCACAGGCCACATCCAAAATAGCCCGATTTTCTAGATCCGTAATGACCCTTTTGTCCCGACAATAGTGGGAAGTAACCAGACAGTTTTTATACAGCTCCCCTATATCCTGATTTAACGGCTCCTCAATGGGAATGCCAGGATAGGGATAACTCTCGAATTGTTGGAGCGATTTATCACGGTAGCTCAGGTCAAAACTTTCCGACATTGGCACTCACCATGCTTGGAACTTAACCAGAATCATATCTCTTCCGCCGAGATTTACACTAGAAATTAGTTTATGAATCAGTAACCCCTATGGACACCACCCTCGAAGAAGTGCTCGACCTGTTCAAACAAGTTGCCCAAGCCCAGCAAGAAGTTGTCCAAGCCCAGCAGGAGACTGAGCGTAAATTCCGGGAAACCGATCGCCGCATTGAACAAGTCCATAAACAACTGAGTCGGGAGATTGGCAACCTGGGAGGAGCTTGGGGGAGATTTGTGGAAAATATGGTTGCCCCTGCCTGCGAAACCCTATTCTTAGACCGTGGCATTCCCGTTCATCAAGTCAGCCAACGGGTGAAAAAACGCCTCGATGGTGAGAGCCTAGAAATCGACATTCTCGTACTCAACCAAGATCACGCTCTAGCGGTGGAGGTTAAAAGTAAACTTAGTGTGCAGGATGTCAGAGATTTTTTAACTGATCTAGCAGAATTTAGACGATTTTTCCCCGAATATGAGCAAAAACAAGTTTACGGTGCCGTTGCCGCCATGGACATTGAAGAAGGAGCCGATAAATATGCCTACCGCCAGGGCTTATTCGTGCTGACCCAATCCGGAGAAAGCGTCAGCATTTTAAATAGCGACGAGTTCCAGCCCAAAAACTGGTGAGACCTAGGTATTGGGCCAAAAATCTGAATCTAGAATTTCTACAATGGTGAATGGACAACTATCCGGAAATTGATCATCCGGTAAATCGGTTTCCGCAATGGCCAAATCCCTCGCCTCCTGCCAACTTTCCGCCATAGCTTCCTCTAAACGGGACTTTAACCCTGGATTACGCCTTAACAACTTGGCTAGGGATGTTCGCTGAACTCGGATAGTTGCCCGCCAGCTATTAGTCCGTTTCCAATGTTGAACCTGCCATTTCAAAAGATGGGCGACTAAAACCATTAAGCGCGATTCAAGTTGGTCATAGTGACGATTCCCCAAATCTTGAATTTCCTCTATCAAATGTTCTAAATCTAACTGTTCAAAACGTTTTTGAGACAAAAGATCCGCTTGTTGTTGAGTCCAAGTAAAAAAATCCTTAGTGTAAAGAAGACTATCCATTTGTTTGTCTCAGTTGCCCTTCGGTGTCAGCTAGAGTTCCAAAATTCAATCTACCACCAATTATATCTGCCCATTTCTCCGACGGATTCTTCCATAACTTAAGATGATTAGAAAGTTGATTTGATTTTTCCCCTCTCAAAATTTATGGAAGCCAAGGAATTGGTCCAACGCTATCGCAACGGCGAAACTTTATTTACAGGGCTAAAATTACCGGGGATTAATCTAGAAGCCGCCGATTTGATCGGTATTGTGCTCAACGAAGCGGATTTACGGGGGGCTAACCTGCTTTTTTGTTACCTCAACCGGGCTAATCTAGGTCAGGCTAATTTGGTGGCGGCGAACCTAAGTGGGGCTAGTTTAAACCAAGCGGACTTGGCCGGGGCCGATCTACGCAGTGCCAATTTTCACGGGGCCATGCTCCAGGGGGCCATCCTGCGGGATAGCGATATGACCCTGGCCACTCTCCAGGATACGAATTTAATTGGGGCGGATCTACGGGGAGCGGATTTAAGTGGTGCTACCCTCACCGGGGCCTGTTTGCGGGGAGCTAATATGCGTCAGGAAAAAAAGGGCTACTACACCAATCTCCAGGCCGCTATCCTCGGTCGGGCAGACCTCCAGGGGGCCAACATGAAGGGAGTAGATTTAAGCCGGGCAGATTTAAGCTACGCTAACTTGAAGGAGGCTAATCTGCGAGATGTGGATTTGCGTAAGGCAGACCTGAGCTACGCCAACTTAAAAGGGGCCCTACTAACCGATGCTAACTTGTCGGGGGCAAAGTTAAATGGTGCCGATTTACAAAATGCCAATTTGATGCGAGCGAAGATTTCTGAGGCAGAAATGACGGCAGTGAATTGCCAGGGGGCCATTATGACCCATGTCAACCTGAATCGGACCAATCTCACGGGGTCCAATTTGAGCTTCACCCGCATGAACAGTGCCGACCTGAGTCGGGCCAACTTGACTAAAGCTAACCTACAGGAAGCAGAGCTGATTGAAGCATTTTTTGCCAGGGCAAATTTGACGGAGGCCAACTTCATCAATGCCAACTTGGTACGGGCGGATCTAATGAGTGCCAATATGGTGGGGGCAGATTTTCAAGGGGCGACTATGCCGGATGGGCAAGTGCGTCACCACTAGAAATTTTACGGTATCTATAACCAACCTTTGAGGCGGCGGGCCACCTGGGGACGACGGAGTTTTCGCATGGCTTTGCTTTGGATTTGTCTAACCCTTTCCCGGGAAAGATTAAACATATTGCCCACTTCCTCAAGGGTGTAACTTTGGTGGCTGGCAATGCCATAGCGCAGACAGATCACTTCCATTTCCCGTTCCGTTAGCACTTCAGCTAATACTTCGACAATTTCCCGCCGCAACATGGATTCATTCATCAAATCCTCCGGCAACTGCAGTTGTTGATCTTCTAGTAGATCCACCAACTCGGTGTCTTCCCCTTTGCCTACCCGATGGTTTAAGGACAGGGACTGACGACGCAATTGCAGTAATTGTCTTAGTTGGGCAGGGGTAATGTCCAAAGCAGCGGCCAATTCCCCTTCGTTGGGATTGCGCTTCAATTCCTGCTTGAGACTGCGTTGGGCTTTCTTGATTTTGTTGAGCTTTTCCACCACATGGATGGGCAAACGAATAGTGCGAGCGTCATTGGCAATGGTGCGGGTGATGGCCTGGCGGATCCACCAGTAGGCATAGGTGGAAAATTTATAGCCTTTGTCGGGATCAAACTTTTCTGCGGCTCGGTTGAGACCGATCGCCCCTTCTTGGATCAGGTCGAGGAAGGGAACACCACGGTTGAGGTAACGCTTGGCAATGGAAACCACTAGGCGGAGATTGGAGCGGATCATGCGTCTTTTGGCGGCCCGCAGTTGGTAAAGCCAAATCTCAAATTGTCTGACCTGGGGAAATTCCAGAGCTTGCCCCCACTCCTGGAGGGAAGGCGTTCGTTCCAGTTGTTGGGTGAGTTGTTGTCTAACATCTTCTGCGTTGACTAGCAGCCGGATTTGTCTAGCCAGTTCCACTTCTTCGGTGGCACTCAGGAGAGGATAGCGGGCCATTTCCTTAAAAAAAGCCCCCACGGTGTCTTCACTTACAGCTTTATTAAAACTCCCTTGCTGGCCTTCCCCCAGGGTGACTTCGATCGCCGGAGGGTCATCATTGGCGATCGCCTGGCCATCAATAAGGCCATCCAAAGTCTGCAATTGGTCAACGGCACTGGTGTCGGGGGTGGAAAGGGAAGACATATCGCTCATAGGTTGGAAAAAACTAAACGAAAACAATCAAGAACGGAAAAGGGATGGCAACAACAAGGCCACCCAAGGAAACAGAAAACAACCAGAAATTATCCAATCGGCCAGAGCATCATCCGGGTAGACCACCCCAATGGTTAAGGCTCTCCACTTTCAGCTATGTGCATTGCGGTAGTGGTGTTCCAGAACCAGATACCGGTCCCCGTGGCTAGATTGTGTCATTAATTTTCCAAAAATGGCAAAACTTTAGTTTTTTTTAATATCTATCTGTCCAAAATATCGTCAAATTTTCACGGCAGTGTAATTCGTGATACAAAGTTGATTCGATCGCCATTTTTGTCAGCTTTCCCTAATTTCCAGGCGATCGCCGTTAAATTTGCTAAAAAAATCCGCCCTGGTAAAACCACAGCGGACAATTTCCTAAAAGGAACGATTAATGAAAGTTAGTGGGAAAAATACGGTAATTAACTGATTAAATCCGATCAAATCAGTCAATAACCTGAGTTTTCTACTGGGATCTAGACCAAAACCTGTTGCCATTCCAAGCGTTCCAACGTGCGGGAGCGCTCCAGGGCCCGCTCAAAGCTATCCAGGTTGGCATCGATGGTGAGGGGTTCTCCCACATGGCTTTGCACCGCTTCTTGGGTTTTTAAGCCATTGCCGGTGATGTAGACCACCGTAGTTTCTTCGGGATCAATTTTGCCCGCTTCTACTAGTTTTTTCAGCACCGCAACGGTGGTGCCCCCAGCAGTTTCGGTGAAGATGCCTTCGGTTTCCGCCAACAGTTTGATCCCTTCGATAATTTCGGCGTCGTTGACGCTTTCAATGTTGCCGTTAGTTTTGCGGGCGATGTCCAGGGCATAAACTCCGTCGGCGGGGTTGCCGATGGCAATGGATTTGGCAATGGTGTTGGGTTTGACTGGCTTAACGAAGTCCCGTCCCTCTTGGAAAGCAGTGGCAATGGGAGAACAACCCTCTGCTTGGGCACCGCTGAACCGCACCGGCTTATCATCCACCAAACCGACCTTGACAAATTCTTGGAAGCCCTTGTGGATTTTGGTGAACAGGGAACCAGAGGCGAGGGGAGCCACAATGTGATCGGGGAGTTTCCAACCCAGTTGTTCCGCCACTTCAAAGCCCAGGGTTTTGGAGCCTTCGGAGTAGTAGGGACGAAGGTTAATGTTCACAAAACCCCAGCCGTAGCTATTACCCACTTCACAGCAGAGACGATTGACCTGGTCGTAGTTCCCTTTCACTGCCATTAGGGTGGGATTGTAAATCAACGTCCCCAATACTTTGCCTGCTTCCAAATCCGCCGGGATAAACACACAGCAGTCCAAACCAGCATGGGCGGCGATCGCCGCAGTGGAGTTGGCCAAATTGCCAGTGCTGGCACAGGAAACCGTGGTGAAACCCAATTCCCGGGCCCTGGTGAGGGCAACGGAAACCACTCGGTCTTTGAAGCTCAAGGTGGGCATATTGACCGCATCGTTTTTAATGTAGAGATTTTTCAGCCCTAGGCGACGGGCTAAACGATGGGATTTAACCAAGGGGGTCATGCCAGTGCCCACATCAATTACATCTTTACCAGTGACAGGCAGAAAGGCGCGGTAACGCCAAATGGAATTAGGACCCGCTTCAATGGTTTCCCTGGTAACGTGGCGGCGGATTAAATCGTAGTCGTAGGCCACTTCTAGGGGAGCAAAGGTTTCCTCACAGATATGTAGCGCTTTGAGGGGATATTCGGTGTTGCCTTCTTTGGAAACCAGTTTGGTACAAGCGGAAATAAATTCTGGAGCCGTGGTGGTGGCGGTGGTCATGGGGCAAAGTCCTAATTTCATTAATCTTTCGGCATGCTAACACGGGGCAAAATGGGCGTCAATTAATCCCGACTATTTTTATCGGGTTTAGTATTTTCCCACTAATGCTATCCTTCTTTAGCCAACATTGACGGGGTGAATGGGTAGGGAGCGAGCTAAAATGGGTCGGTTTTCTCCGAAAGAAATTCGAGAAATTAATGAAACTAACTTGGTTAAATTCCCAGCGTCGGTTGATCTCGGTCATCATTTACTTGACCATTTTCATTCGGGTTTTGACCCTTGGCCTCTACGCTGTGGCGGACAGAACTGAAGCCCGCTACGCAGAAATTGGCCGCAAAATGGCAGAAACCGGCGACTGGATCACCCCCCAAATCGACTACGGTGTACCTTTTTGGGGTAAACCTCCCCTATCTACCTGGTTGACGGCGGCATCATTTAAGGTTTTTAGTGTTAACGAATTTGCGGCTAGATTATCTTCTTTTATTCCCATTTTATTAGCCAGTTACTTGGTTTATTTATTGGCAAAAAATAAGGGAATTAACTACGCCTTAGTTAGCACCATGATCTTGATTACGACCCTGGGCTTCTTTGTCAGCAGTGGGGCAGTAATGACAGACCCAGCTTTGGTGTTGGGGACTACCCTATCTATGGTCGGTTTTTGGCAAGCTTACCGGGGTGAATCTAATGCAGGGCGTCTCTGGGGATATCTATTTTTTGTTGGGCTGGCAATCGGTTTATTAGCCAAGGGGCCCATTGGAGTTGTATTAGTTTTTCTTCCCCTAGTTATTTGGACGATTTGGCAGAGAAATTTGCCCAGGATTTGGAGACAATTACCTTGGGTTCAAGGCATTTTATTGATGGTATTCATAGCAGTGCCGTGGTATCTGTTAGCGGAAGCTAAAACCCCCGGCTTTTTGGATTATTTCATTGTGGGGGAACATTGGAAACGCTTTGTGGAAAAGGGTTGGGAAGGGGATTTATATGGCAGTGGCCACGCCCATCCCTACGGCATGATCTGGGTTTATTGGTTACTGGCGGCGTTCCCTTGGTCATTGTTAACACTAGGACTGGCGGGGAAATTTTTCTGGAAGGTTAAAGTTAAACAAACCAGTCTGACTTTACCAACATTAGACTCGGAATGGCTTAGTTATTTGCTGTTGTGGACTGTGGCCCCAATGGTTTTCTTTACCCCCTCGGCCAATATTTTATGGACTTATGTTTTACCAGGCTTACCGGCATTTGCTTTGCTGTTGACGGAATTATTATTCATGGTTTGGCACGATCAGCCAGTCAATAAATATCTCATTGCTCCTGGTCTATTAATTCCTTTAGTATTTCTCTTTGCTTTACCAATAGTAATAAATGTGGCTAACAATAACTCTCAAAAATATATTGTCGAACAATATCAACAATCCTGTAGGGAATCGGGACAGGAACCTAACTGTCAATTGTTTTATGTGTTTAATCGACCCTACTCGGCGGAATTTTATTCTTCGGGCAAAGCAAAACAAGTGGAAATGCACGAAATTCCTCCACTACTGACAAATAGTGACCACAACTATTTTGTTATTAGAACGGATGATATTAAAACTTTTCCCCCAGACATTGCCGCTAAGCTCAATCAAGTGGAGCAATACAGTGCCTATACCCTTTTTTCCCAGACTAATTGACTGGAAAAACCTCATCCGCCATCACAACTCGATTACGGCCGGCGGCCTTGGCTTGATAGAGAGCCCTATCTGCGGCTTGGATAATGTTGACCATGGTTTCTCCATGGTTGGGATAACAGGCTACCCCTAGGGAAACGGTCAATGTGCCCAATTCCTTTCCTTTGTATTCCACTTCCATGGAGGCGATCGCCTGACGGAGGGATTCGGCTTTGACTAGGGTATCTTCAAGAGAGGTTTGGGGCAAAACAATGGTCATTTCTTCCCCACCATACCGACAGGCAATGTCAGAACCGCGAATATTGCTTTGCAGAATGCGCCCAATGGTTTTCAGTACGTGGTCGCCGGCATCGTGCCCCAGTTGGTCATTGAACTGTTTGAAATGGTCAATGTCTCCCATAATTACGCCAATGGAATGGTTATAGCGCTTGGCCCGACCAATCTCTTGTAAGAAAAATTGTTCTAAATAACGACGGTTAAATAACCCCGTGAGGGGGTCCCGGATACTCTGATTTTCCAACCTTTCCCGCAATTTAATATTGGCGATCGCCAGACTGACCTGTTCCGCCACCGCCTTGGCTAACTGTTGTTGGTCAGAACTAATTACCCCAGCCCGATCACTGCAAAAATTGAGCAAACCAAGGGTTTCCCCCTGGGCAATGAGGGGAATGCACAGACTTTCTTGGGGCAAACATTCCGGATTGAGGTGGCTACATAACAAATCGTGCTGTTGGACTCCGACCAAATGGGGCTGTCCTAACCTCAGGGCCCAGCAATCTGTGCCATTGAATAACGGTTCGGAGCAGGCTAAATTTCCCCAAGTTTTGACCTGTTCAAAATAGTTGGCAGTGGAGTCAAAAATAGAAATGGTGCCAGCAATATTGGGAAATAAAGGGGGAGCCAAGGCCGCCAAGCTAGCACAGGCATCGGCCACCACCACACAGGATTGCAAATATTGATTCAGGGTGGAAAGCAATTCCATTTCCTGATTGCGCCGTTTTAACTCCTCCAACCGTTGCGCCAACTGGTCATTGACCCGATGGAGCTGTTCTTGACTTTCCGCCAAAGCTTGGGTGCGTTCTAAAACCCTTTGTTCCAATTTGGCATTCAGTTTTTCCAATTCCGCTTCTATTCTGTCCCGTTGATACAGGGCTTTTTTCTGTTCCTCCATGGGCACCACCACGCAGATGGTTAAATCTGGTTCCCCTTCAAAGGGGGATGCTCCCATCAAAATGGGAACGCGGCGGCCATTTTTGTGGTAGTACTCTTTTTCCCAGGGTTTTGTGAAACCATATATCCGTAGATTTTCGATGGCTTCCAAGTCTTGGCTTTTATATTCTGGGGGCGTAATCTGATCCCAACGCATTAAACCGGCTTCCAGTTCTTTTCTGGTGTAGCCGAGCATTTTCAAGAGGCAATCATTAGCTTCAGTAATTTGGCCATTGATATTGGCAAACATCATGCCGACAACAGCGGACTCAAAAACTTTACGAAAGCGAGATTCACTATCCTGAAGGGCGGTTTCGACACTTTTTTGCTCAGTAACATCCATGGCCACCCCATGGAGACCAATCATTTCTCCCGCCCCATTGACCAGAGCTTCAATTTTTGCCCAGAGCCAGCCCTGACTGCCGTCCTGGCGGAAAAAACGGTAAACTAAATCCTGGGAATTTTGGCTTTCCAGAACCGATCGCACCACTTCGTCATGGCGTTGGCGATCGCCGGGGTGAATGGATGCAGTTAATTCTTCATAGCTGGGGGGATGTTCCAGACCAAACATGCGTAAAATCTCTTCCGACCACTGAATTTCCCCCGAGGCCGACAAAAATTTCCAAGTACCCAATTTGGCTAAGCTTTGGGCTTCCGATAATTCTGCTTCCCGTTGCCGTAGTTGCTCCTCTGCTAATTTTCGGGACGTAATATCTATACCAGATCCAAGTATTTCTAGAAGATTGCCTTGGCTGTCAAAAATAGGTTTATTAGTCCAAGCGACCCAAACCCGATCGCCGTTTTTGCGGACATTTTCATTTTCGTTATATTTATAATTCTCAGGATTACGGCAAATATCCCTCACCATTGCTTCTAGATTTTGCCCAGAGCTACTGGTCTTGGGCACAATGGTATCTAACACCGATTTGCCCACCATTTCCTCTTTGCTAAAACCAAAAAAGTTTTGGCAATATTGGTTCGCGAAAGTGATTTCCCCCGTCGGCACCCAACGCACAATCATTATATTGATGGACTCAACTAAACTGCGATATTTTTCTTCACTTTCTTCAATAGCTTGACGAGCTTCATAACGTTCAGTAATATCAATACAAGAACCGATATACCCCAAAAACTCTCCGTCTGGAGCAAGGCGAGGTACGCCATTGTCTAATAACCAACGGTATTCCCCCCCTCGATTCCGCAGGCGATATTCCATCGTAAACGGTTGCCGGGCATCAAAAGCTTCAACGTAGGTTTGTAAACAACGGTCAAAATCTTCGGGATGAACCCCTTCAGCCCAGCCATTGCCCTGCTCTTGTTCCAGAGTGCGACCAGTAAAATCGAGCCAGGGTTGATTAAAGTAAAAACAGCCTTTGTCTAAGCCAGCAATCCAGATCAAAACCGGGGCGTGGTTGGCAAGGTAATCAAACATTTCTTCCCCTTCTTGAAGGATAGCCTCTAGAAATTTGCCGACATCCTCACCACTGTTAATATCTGATGCCTCTGATAGAAAAGCAGAACGAAGAAAGGTCTGGAGTTTTAGGTTCGCAACGACTTCCTTTGAAGTTTCCAGTTTTGCTATTACCTTGCCAATATCTTGGTGCTCGTCGCCCATATAATTCTGAGAGCCGCCATTGACTAACGGATAGAGTTGATATTGATAACTGTGTAATCTGGAATTTTTATCAGATACCCCTACGTTCTTCAGGTTAACAGAAACTTAGGGGTTTGCATGGGCCAGGGAACACGGTCTGGCGGCCGTTGGGTTAAAATCGGGGGAATTACACGTTCGGCGGGATTTCGTCCCCAGTTTTTTCCTATTTGAGAAATTTATGTCAGTTTTAGCGGCGTTGGCGGCGATCGGAGTACTTGCAGTATTAATTGCTGTGCATGAGTTGGGGCACTTTGCGGCCGCCCGTTTACAGGGCATCCATGTCACCCGATTTGCCTTAGGATTTGGGCCACCGCTGTTGCGCTATCAAGGCCCGGAAACGGAGTATTCCATCCGGGCCATTCCCCTGGGGGGCTACGTGGCTTTTCCCGATGATGATCCCGACAGTGAAATTCCCGCTGACGACCCCAACTTGCTCAAAAATCGCCCCATCCTCGACCGGGCCATTGTCATCAGTGCCGGGGTAATTGCCAATTTAGTTTTTGCTTATTTTCTCCTGATTGGTCAGGTTAGCACCATCGGTTTCCAGAATATTCAGCCTGGTTTGGTCATTCCCCAAGTGGACAGTGCCTCCGCCGCCCAAGTGGCTGGGATGAAGCCAGGGGATATTGTACTCTCCCTCCAGGGCAACACTCTACCCGGTTTTCCCGATGCCACCACCCAGTTTATCGACATTGTGCGGCGATCGCCGTCGGTGCCTATCACAGTAGAAGTACAACGGGGGGAAGAGACTAAAACCTTGACTATTACCCCCACTCCAGATGCAGAAGGTAAAGGAAAAATTGGTGTGGCTTTGCTACCCAACGTGGAAACCAAACGGGCCACTAATCCCATCGAAGCCTTGACCTATAGCGCTGAAGCTTTTGAACGGATTGTGAAGCTGACTGGCCAGGGCTTTTGGCAGTTGGCCAGCAACTTTGCCGACAATGCTTCCCAGGTGGCGGGGCCAGTGAAAATTGTTGAGTATGGCGCTAACATTGCCCGCTCCGATGCCAGTAACCTGTTCCAATTTGGAGCGCTGATTAGCATTAACCTTGCTGTGATTAATATTTTGCCCCTACCCGCTTTGGATGGTGGGCAATTGGTGTTCCTGCTCATCGAAGGACTCTTGGGCAAACCCCTACCGGAAAAATTTCAGATGGGCGTAATGCAAACGGGGTTGGTGCTTCTGCTGAGCTTAGGGGTATTTTTAATTGTGCGGGATACCCTCAATTTGACCTTTGTGCAGGAGTTTTTGCCTTCCTTTACGGGCTATGAGTAGTTTGTTACGGAAAATGGCCAGTAAAAAACAACGGGCAAAGGAAATTCTGCTCATTCTCAAAAAACTTTACCCAGGGGCCACCTGTAGTCTGGATTATCAAACCCCAGTACAGCTTTTGGTCGCCACTATTCTGTCCGCCCAATGCACCGATGAACGGGTCAACAAGGTGACTCCAGCCCTGTTTCAGCGTTATCCCGATGCCAACGCCCTGGCCTACGGCGATCGCCAGGAGATTGAAGAATTAATCCACTCCACCGGCTTTTTCCGCAATAAAGCTAAAAATATTCAGGGAGTTTGCCGCAAAATTGTCGAGGAATTTGACGGGGAAGTGCCCCAAAGAATGGAAGAGTTATTGACCCTACCGGGGGTGGCCCGCAAAACGGCCAATGTGGTGCTAGCCCATGCCTTTGGCATCCTGGCCGGGGTGACGGTGGACACCCATGTTAAACGCCTGAGCCAACGATTAGGGTTAACCAAAGCTACAGATCCCGTTCGCATTGAGCGGGATTTAATGAAATTAATTCCTCAACCGGATTGGGAAAATTTTTCCATCCATATCATTTATCACGGTCGAGCGGTGTGTGCAGCCCGCAAGCCCCTCTGTGGGGAGTGTCAGTTAGCCCATCTTTGTCCCAGTGCCCAAGCCAATTGAAATCTGCGTTGAAAAAATCCAAGTTGGGAGCAGTACTGACAAGAAAGCAAAAAAAAGCGGCCAGTTTCGTCCCCATTGATTAGGTTCGGAAACTAGCCCTGTGCTACATTGTGCACCCGCTTTTTTGAATCCTGCCCTCATTATCTGATTCTCACCGGGGGTCAACAAGCCGATGGGTCACTGGTGAACGGTGATTCTAATCACAGGCGATCAGTGCCAGCTTTGAATGCTATAAAACGATGCAATTAGGCGATCGCCTAATTTTTACCCTGGCATGGGCCGATAAATGAGACTTTTTGGCCCTACTCCAGATAAATCCAACTAGTATGGTTGCAGGCGGACTAGTCTCCGGCAGGGTCAGACCCAATGAATATACTGGGGAAATACTAAGCCTCAGTCCGTTTTAAATTAATAAATTCTTCTTGTTTATGCCCATTTCTCCCACCTCCCTAGCTAGCGATGATTACTGCGTACTTGGTTTAGCCACCTGCTTTTTGCGGGAAGATGGTGACTTCCATGCGGTAGAGATCATTGAACCCATTCCTTCAGCAGCCCTAGAGGCCATTCTCAAACAGGTGCCCACTTCTTACCAATGGGCGATCGCCGTGCGGGCGGGGGAAGTTTTCCAGGGGGAGGAAATTAAAAAACCAACTATTTTTGATCAGAGTGCCCAGTTCTGTGACGATTTTGCGGAACGATTCACAGCGGCGGCCCGTACTTACCAAGTTCGACCCCAAGCCAAGGAACATTTAGCCATTGGGGAAAAATGGGACAAGTTTAACTTTTCCCTGGAGAAAAAACGCGTTCTCAATGATAGCAAAGTGGTTAAGGCTGAAGATAACGTTAAGCAACATTCCCATACCCATCAAAGGCTGTAGTTGCAAAGTCCCAACGGGGTAATACCAAACTTCAAGAAACAAGAGATTGTTGTTTTTTCCTGGCCCGATGTTGGGCAAACCAATCTTGTAACTGTTCACGGCATTGTTCTTGGCAAATTCCCCCTACGCGTTGTAAGCGATGGTTAGAAGCTGCGCTGGCGGCCAGATCGAACACGCTATCGATGGTGCCGGTTTTCGGGTCGGGGGTGCCATAAACCAATAGACCTAAACGGGCTTGGATAATGGCCCCCGTACACATGGGGCAGGGTTCCAAAGTAACGTAAAGAGTGCATTCATTCAGTCGCCAATGGCCTAGCCGACGGCAAGCAGTTTGAATGGCTAATATTTCCGCATGGGCGGTGGGATTTTGATCCCGTTGCTTACGATTTTGGGCGGTGGCTAGTATCTCTCCCATTGCATTGACAACCACTGCGCCCACGGGAATTTCCCCCACATTGCCTGCTTCCTCTGCTAAGGCGATCGCCATTTGCATCCAATCTTCATGGGTGGGTAGGGGTTGATCCATCAACTCTATTTAAACTTGTTTGTAAAACGTTAGTAAAATCAGGCAAAACTAATTAACTTTATTGCTTGGCTGATAATAGCATTACGGTCTACTTTTTCCGTCAAATAAGCAGCATTGTAAATTCCGCCAAAGGCTTCCAGGAAGGCGTTATCTAAAGCTCGATTGTTCAATTTTACGGCGGGCTTCCACTGATTGGTGAAAATTAACACAGGGGCGGGGATAATCCACTCCCAATTGCACTCCCCATTGTTTTTGTTCCGTGGCAGATAATAACCAAGGTTGATGAATTTTTTCGCCGGGTAAATTGTTTAATTCTGGCAACCATTGCCGCAGGTAATGCCCCTGGGGATCATACTGTTGACTTTGTTTGGGGATATTAAAATAACGAAAATCCCTAGCATCATTACCTATGCCAGCAGTGTAATTCCAATTGCCCCAATTACTGCACACATCGTAATCGATTAGGCAAGATTCAAACCATTCTGCGCCCCAACGCCAATCAATGCCTAGGTTTTTACAGAGAAAACTAGCAGCGTTTTGCCGCCCCCGATTAGACATAAAGCCTGTCAAATTTAATTCCCGCATATTGGCATCCACCAAAGGATAACCAGTCTGTCCCGATCGCCAGAGTTCAAAACGGACTTGATCCTCTTGCCAGGGGAAATTTTTGTTCAGTAATCCCCCTTGATTAAATAACTTGTTACCATATTTTTGGGCTACAAAACGAAAAAAGTCCCGCCAGAGTAACTCAAAAATCAACCAATAGGTAGAATCATTGCTAACTCTTTCTTGCTCGTAACGTTTCACTTCTTGGTAAATAAACCGGGGGGAAAGACAGCCCAATGCTAACCAAGGGGAAAACTTGCTAGAGTAATCCGCTCCCACCATGCCATTGCGGGTTTCCTTATAATTTTTTAGGCGATCGCCATGCCAAAAGTAGTCTTGTAACCTGACTAAACCGGCTGTTTCTCCCCCTTGGAAAGCCAAAACAGAACGATGATCAAAATCAGTTTGAGGAAAAAATTCGGGCGGTGGTGCGGTTAACTCCAGTTTAATATTGGGGCTAGGAAGCAGTTGGGATGGGGCAAAAAAACACGGACGAATCGATATTTTTTTCTTTTCAATATCTTTGCGAAACTTAGTAAATAAGTCTGGTAAATTTTCAATGGCAAAGGGTAAATCTTCGGGATGGCAAAGGGTACTTCCCCAATAACCTTTTGCTTCTATACCTAAGATTGTTAATTGTTTAACTAAATTTCTTTCTACGTCTAGCTCTTCCTGGGTAACTTCCCGATGGTAATAAATAGTCTTAGCGTTAATTTGCTCGGCTATTTGGGGAATTACTTGCTCCGGTAACCCTGTTGTTACTAATAATTTATTGCCTACTTTTTGCAAGCTTTCAGCCAAATTTTGCACGGATTGTTGGAGAAAATTACTCCGCCACGGCCCAGTTTTCACAAATCCCTGGGGAGTCCGGGCTAATTGTCTGGGGTCGTAACAGTAAACAGCGGTAATTGCTAAACCAGATTTTAGAGCCCGGTACAGGGGTTCATGATCATGCAAACGCAGATCATTACGGAACCAAACCAAAACAGTGGGAGGAACGTGTTTCAAGAGCCCCCCTGGCCCCCCAAGTTGGGGGGGAAGTTAAGTAAAAGTCCTCTAGTTTTGGGGGATTTAGGCGGCAAAATCAAACTTTTCAAACAAATTCCAAGAGCTATGGACATCGATATTTAAAAACAGGTAAGCAAAAGAATCGAAAGCTTGGAAAGGTCTCAATCCTGGGGCAGTAGGCCTTGCAACTCTTCTAATCTTTCCTGGGCTTCCGGTAGGGTAGGTTCTAAAGTTAAAGCCTTTTCATAACTGGGAATAGCCTCTTCTTTGCGCTCCATAGCTTCGAGCAGCAAACCCCGGCTTAGCCAAATCTCAGCATCGTTGGGATTTTGCGCTAAAGCTTCATCAAAATTAGCTAAGGCCTCTTCTAACTTACCCATAACCCCCAACGCACTGCCCCGATTTTGCCAGGCGGAAGTCATCTGGGGATTTAAACTAATTGCTTCCCCCCAACTGGCGATCGCCGTTTCCAGTTCTCCTCTCTGGGCCTGCTGTATGCCAAGGTTTAACCAATCTTCGGCAGTATGGGGTTCTTGGTTATTTTCAAATTGGTAGTTGTCGATGGTAACCGGGTCAACAAGAGGCAACAACTCTTCTTGTGCCAGAGCGGACGCAGTCCCCTGATCTTCGACTAAACTATCCACCGGAGCCGCGCCCGATTCACCCCCATGGTTCAAGGCTTCAGTTAACATTTCCTCTGGAATGGCGAATTTTTCCATCAATGCCCGCAAAATCACCTGGGGATCGGTGCTTTCAATGCCCAAAAAGCCAGCAAAATGGGTTGCCAAAGCGGCATCCTGGGGTAACCGTTGCACCAATTCATCAAAGGTGAAGGTTTCCATTTGCCCTTGGGCCTGGTCTATGGAAACTAGATCGGGGCCATCATATTCCCACACCGTATCCATCTGGGGCGGTGACTGCCGGGCATACAGTTCCCTGCCAATGCGCTGGGATTTATCCCCAATGGGAGCAATCTGGGGAAAGGATTGGGCCAATTCCCCCAAACGCATCATCCGGGCGGCTAGAACTAAATTGGGCGAAGGGGAAGCTAGCACCGTAGTTTGAAAACGGTCTAACCAATCAAGCCATTGCTTAGGCCGACAGCGGTGGTCTAACTGTTGAAAAAATTTGAGAATGCGCCCTTCGTGCCAACCGTGGGCAATGCCTTCCAGCAGTTGATTAAACAAAAACTCATAGTCAGTGTCGCTCAGGGGGGGCAGTTCCTGGAGAGATTTAGTCCCCGGCCCTGGGCCGCCCACCAGGGGGGCAAAAAGTTGTTGGATCCACTGCCAAATACGCTGGAAAAATTTCTGCATCCTAAAATGGGGTGACGGTCACTGTTGACGGATTACGGGGGCGACACTTACTGACAATTATTCTAAGCCATGGTTTACCCATCCCCGGGGATTATCAACACTGGCGGGGTTTGGCCCCGGATTTTTGACGATCACCGATTGTAATTTCAAATCTGCCACTACCATGGGGGGAAAGTATCAGCGTCATTGCCCAGTCCGATTCCATTGGAGCCATTGCATGAGTACCACCCAAGCCCCTCCCCTCGTTTCCCTCCAAGCCCCCAAGGACGTTTCCCTCGAGGCGATCGAGTCTGAATTAGCCCAAATTTGGCAAACCAGTGCCCAAAAGGAGGAGGGTTTAATCGCTACTAGGGCCACCACCTTCAGTTTTTTGGTCTATGAACCGGACAGAGTGCAGTCCCTCCTGGCTGCCCTAGGCTACTACACTGGTCCCATTGATGGCATTACCGGCCCCCGCATGACCGCCGCCATTAAATCAGCTCAAAAAGCTTTGGGCGTTACCGCTACCGGACTATCTAGCCCAGAGTTTAAACAAGCATTACAAACTGCCTTTGAAACGGCCCACCGGGAAGGAAATTTACTCAGCACCGCTGAACGAATCACTAAACCCTATTCCCCCGACTTAGAAGGGAGTGGCATTGCCGACACCATTGCCGCCTCTAACCCCTGTCGTATTATTACCCTTTGCCCCACAGCGGAGGATGACCAGGGAGTACAGGCCCAGCTTTCCGCCTATTGCCCGATCCAAAAGACTCACCACAATACCCTCATTTGTTGTGAATACATCACCCTACGGGGAACTTCCGATGCGTTGGAGCGGATTGGTGGTGTGATTACGGAGTTAATGCTACCGACCCTGCCCAAATATGTGTGGTGGAAAGCAAGTCCCGAAGCGGAATATGGGCTGTTTCAACGGTTGTTGTCCCATGCGGACATGATCATTGTGGATTCCAGCATTTTTAACAATCCCGAACAGGATTTGCTCCAGTTGGCTCAATTGGTTAATAAGCCAGAGGCGATCGCCGATTTAAATTGGAGTCGCTTGGCCCCGTGGCAGGAATTGACCGCTGAAGCCTTTGACCCGCCGGAGCGTCGTTCTGCAGTGGGGGAAATTGACCAAATTTCTATTGATTATGAAAAGGGTAACCATGCCCAAGCATTGATGTATTTGGGCTGGGTAGCCAGTCGTTTGCAATGGACTCCCGTTAGTTATAGCTATCAGCCAGGGGTGTACGAAATTCACAAAATTCAATTCTGTGCTCCCAATCAGCGGCCCATTGAAGCGGAGCTGGCCGGTTTACCCTTGGCTGATACAGGGCAGGTGCTGGGGGATTTAATTAGCCTTAAACTGGGCTCCACCAATATCCAAGCCCAATGCGGTACCGTACTGTGTTCCGGCACTGTTGGTTGTATGCGCATGGAAGCCGGCGGTGGAGCGCAAAATTACCGGGTGCAACAGGTCACCGCCCTGGATGATCAAAATACGGAACAGTTACTGGGACGACAATTGCAGCGCTGGGGTCGGGATGCCCTCTACGATGAATCCATGGCGATCGTGTTGGCAATTTTACAGTTATCCCAGGCAGGATAATGGCAGAATGGAGCAACAAGCGCCCTTTGCTTAATCTGTTCTTAACCTTGTCAGCCCATGACTTCCCTCAATGCGCCTCTAATTTCCTTTGACCAGTTGCAAAAAAACTTTGGCGCCCTCCAGGTTTTGCGGGGAGTAACGGGGGAAATTTATCCCAAGGACGTGATTTCCATCATTGGCCCTTCCGGTTGCGGCAAGAGCACCTTTTTGCGCTGCCTGAATCGCCTTGAACCGATCAGTGGTGGCCGTCTCGAAGTGGCGGGGGTGGACTTATCCGGGGCCAAAATTGACCAGAAACATCTGCGGCAGTTACGGGTACGGGTGGGCATGGTGTTTCAGCATTTCAATCTGTTTCCCCACCTGACGGTGTTGCAAAATCTCTTGCTCGCCCCCCGTAAGGTGTTGCGCATTCCCGTGGCGGAAGCTAAGGACCGGGCTTTAACCTACCTGGATAAAGTGGGTTTGGGCACTAAAGCTGATAACTACCCAGACCAACTCTCCGGCGGCCAAAAGCAACGGGTGGCGATCGCCAGGGGGCTGTGCATGAAGCCGGAAATTCTTTTATTCGATGAACCCACCAGCGCCCTAGACCCGGAATTAGTGGGGGAAGTGCTGAACGTGATGAAACAGTTGGCCGAAGAAGGCATGACCATGGCGGTGGTGACCCATGAGATGCAGTTTGCCCGGGAAGTATCCAATCGGGTCTTTTTCTTTAACCAAGGAATCATTGAAGAAGAGGGCGACCCCAACGAAGTTTTTCGCAATCCCAAGAGCGATCGCCTACGGGCATTTCTCAGTCGCATTCAGTCGAGTTAATCCCTTGGGCTCACAAAAATTTCTAGAATTGTCCGTAATTTCACGGTTGTTTTTTCAATCGAATTTTCTGCTTTTCCTCCCTTTTTTCTTGGGGGATGGGGTTTTGAAACAAAACGCCTAGGACGAATGCCCCAGTGACCACCCTAGATAGCCATAAAAATAGGCCAGCGAAAGGCGATCGCCAGCCTAGGGATAGAAGTAAAAAGCTTTACCAGTATGATTTTTGAGCTGTTCCCGGTAATACCGGGCTAAACTCCCTGGAAATTACGCCAAACCCCCATTAAAATCCCCTGGATTTCAACATCGCTGGCTTTCAATTCTTGGCCAGGGCCTTTGTTGTTGGAGGCTTTGAGTACGACCTTAGTGCCATCTTGGTAATAGCGTTTGATAGCAATCTTGCCCCCCTTAATACTGGCGGCGACCAATTCCCCATCTTCGATTTCCTCTTCCCCAGTCACAGAACGGAGAATCAGCATATCACCTTCGACAATAAAGTCGTCCACGAGGTCATTGCTCATGACCCTGAGGGCAAAAACCGATGATTTCTTCATCAGGGGGGCAAAGTCAATCTTTTCCACTTCCTCTGCGTCCGCTTCCACCAGTTCACCGCCTTTGAGTTCGCCAATGACGGAAACTCCTTTTGGTTTTTGGTGGAGAATTCTCAGGGTGCGGGCTTTGCCGTCAGTCCAATCAACGTAACCCTTATTGCGTAACCGTTCCAATCGACTTTGAATGGGGGCCGGAGAACGCAAATTCATGGCCCGCATCATTTGGCGGATTGAGGGGGCGTGCTGGGTTTCGTCAATGTAACTAACTAACCAGTCAAAAAGTTCTTTTTGGGCTCGGGTGAGAGGTTCCATGTAATATCTCCTATAGGAATGTATTTAGGACTCTAGGACTATTTTAAACCCAGTCATAACATTCAGGGCAATCATACTAAAAAAGATACAAAATTTTACATTTCTTCCGACTGTTCCTCATTTTCGGCCAGCAGAAGGCAATCGCCGCTGTGATTGAGGGCAAAAAAGCAAAATTAAGACTACCCCGAAAAATGTTACTGTTATCGCCGAAGATCTCAGAAATTGGCAACTTTTTCAGCTTCTTGCACCTGTTCGATTAAGCCCCGCACTTCCTCAGTACCGGCGGAAGGTTCAAAGGCCAGGGGAAATTTGCCACTGCTAATCATCCGCAGGCCCAGGGGCAAAATACTAGCAATACCTTTGAGATCCCGGAAGAAATTACCCACTACGTAAATACCGAACTTACGCTCATCCACCCAACCACCGACTTTAACCAAATCCACCATAACTTTGCGGTGGCGCACCGGGCGACTGTCCTGGGCTGTTTTCTGGGCCAGAAGGGCAGACTTAATTTTCCCAATCTGGTCCATGGGGGCCACTTCCATGGGGCAGACTTCGTTACAGAGGTAACAACGGGTACAGCCCCAGGCTCCGGCTGTAGCATTGTTGTAGCTTTCGAGGCGATCGGCTGTGGCTCCATCCCGGGAGTCGGTTAATAATCTTTGGGCTTTGGCCAGGGCATGGGGGCCAACAAAATCGGGATTAACAGATTTAGCGTTGCACTCGGAATAGCAAGCTCCACAGAGAATGCAATTGCCCATTTGGTTGAGTTTTTCCCTTTCCGCTGGGGTTTGGAGAAATTCCCGTTCCGGCACCTTGCGCCCCTGGGTACTAACGTAGGGCTCCACCCGTTCCAAGTCGTCCCAGAAGGGTTGCATATCCACAATTAGATCTTTGATGACGGGCAAATTACCGAGGGGAGCCACCGTCACCACAGGAATGCCTGCTTCGTTAACCTGGGTAAATAATCTGGTTTCACTGCCCACATTTTCCTTACAAGCCAAGGCCGATCGCCCATTAACTCGCATACTGCAACTGCCACAGATGGTATTACGACAATTTTTGCGGAAGTTTAAACTGCCGTCCTGTTCCCATTTAATTCGGTTTAAACACTCCAAAATAGTGGCGCCGGCCTCCACCTCTAGATCAAATTTTTCTAGGTAGGGAGACTGTTGCGGTTTTTGGCGCAAAATTTGAAATTGGACTTGCATAGGAAACACCGTGGGGAAAGCAATATGGGCGGAGGCTACCTCACAGTTTAGATTAAGACCCCGTTGCTGGCTTTTTTTGTCGAGAACCCCCTGGAATTGTGCCTATTTTCCCAAGTCTTTGACGCCGCTTAGTAGCATCACCAATCCAGCTACCAAAATTCCCAAGGCGATCGCCCCTAAAATCCAATCTAAATTAGCCGTATTTTCCATATTTTCCATGGGTTAATGACCAGGGGGCTGAATGGTTTGGATGGGTAACCATGACTACTTTTCACCCAGTCTTAACTAGAGCATACTAATTCAACTTTTGGGCCAAACTCCCTTCTATGGAATTTTTGTTAATAAAATTGACAAACTTTTCCACCATTTCTGGATTACGCCAACCCCGTTGGGCTTCTCCTTGTAAAATTTCCAAAGCCTGGGCCGTATTCACCGCTTCCTTATAGCGACGGTTACTGGTTAGGGCAGTGAAAATATCAATGATTTGAAAAACCTGAGCTAGCAGGGGAATTTCCTTACCCCGGAGAGCATCAGGGTAGCCACTGCCATCCCAACGTTCATGGTGATAGCGCATAATTTCCCCTACAGCCCTCCGCCCAGCCAGGGGTTCAAAAATGGTAGCCGCCACATGGACATGGTCCCTCACGCAGTCCAATTCTGTGGAGTTGAGGGGCCCTTGCTTGAGCATAATTTCATCGGGCACTTGGATCAGTCCCAAATCGTGTAGCCGGGCCGCAAAAACGAGGTCATCAATTTGCCCCTGTTCTAGACCGATAAATTTGCCAAAACCCTCTATTAGTTGACTACAGGTGATGCTAGCCTCCCCAACAGCGTAGCGTTCTTCAATCACCGCCGCTAAGCGAAATAAAACCTGTTCAATTTGGGCTACGGATTCGGCTAATTTCTTTTTCTGAATCAGTAAATCCACCTGATTGAGCAGTTCCACCCGCTCCAAGGGTTTGAGCAAATAGGCATCGGCCCCACTGGCCCGACTACGGAGACGGCATTGGGGGTCGTCCATGGCATTGGTGAGAATGATGGGAATATATTGCCCGACGGGGCTATGTTTGATTGCCTGACATAATTCAATGCCATTTTGGTGGGCCAAATTGACGTCCATCAACACTAAGTCCGGATCAACTTTTTCCACCTGTTCCACCACTTGGCCACAACTGAATCCTTTGGTGGTCTCCCCTTCAATAATTTGGTAATTGTTCAAACGCAAAAGGTCGGCGCTGGCGATGCGACTGTAGGGGTGGTCGTCCAACAAAAAAATACGGAGGGGAGAAATTTGGTTCACGGATAGGTGGGGTTAAACTGCGGTCTTGTTCATCATTCTTTGCTTGAGGGGTTTGGGATCTCCCTGGGCCACAATTTTGCCTTCCTCCAACAGAAAGGCTCCATCACAATAGTCTAGCTCGTCTAAGCGATGGGTTACCCACAGGGCGGTGATGCCCCTTTGTTTGACTAATTTTTGTACTTGCAATACCAATTCCTGTTGACTATCTCGGTCCAGCAAGGCAGTGGGCTCATCCAATAAAAGCACGGAACAGTGTCTGGCGATCGCCCCAGCAATGGCAATGCGTTGTTTTTGACCGCCACTGAGGGCATAGATGGGACGGCGGGCCATCTCAGCTAGGTTAACCGCTTGCAGGGCTTCTCCTACCCGGACTTGTACTTCCTGGGGAGAAAGTTTTTCCTTAACTAAACCAAAGGCAATATCGGCCCCGACGGTGGGCATAACTAATTGATGGTCAGGATTTTGAAAAACAAAGCCCATGGGTTCGGCCAGTTTCACCAGACCGGATTGGGGGGTGAGGAGTCCCGCCAATAACCTTAACAGGGTAGATTTTCCACTACCATTGGTGCCCAACAACATCCAAAACTGACCTTGGGGCACCGCCAGACTACAGTTTTGCAAACCGGGGCGATCGGCAGACCACTGAAAATTTAGGTCCTGGGCAATGATGGCGGGGATGGACATGGAAATGTGATGGAATAAGGCTCTCCAATTCTAGGTTACCGAGCCAAATGTGGGTCGATAGGCAATGGACTTTGCCTTTGCTCTGGATTAGGGCAGGAAAATGGTCCGGCCTTGGTGGGTTTAGGTACACTGCAAGGAGATTTCATTTCTCAAAATTATTGCCATGGCAACTATCCAAGCTTTTTGGCGCTTCTCCCGCCCCCATACCATTATTGGTACAACTCTGAGTGTTTGGGCGGTGTACCTGTTGGCCATGCTGGGACAGGAAACTCCAGCTATTTTTCCGGCTTCCCTGAGTTTGGTTTTGGGCGCTTGGCTGGCCTGCCTGTTGGGTAATGTGTACATTGTCGGCCTCAACCAATTGTGGGATGTGGACATTGACCGCATCAATAAGCCGAATTTGCCCCTGGCTAACGGAGATTTTTCTATAGCCCAGGGCCGTTGGATTGTGGGACTTTGTGGCGTTGCTTCCTTGGCGATCGCCTGGGGATTAGGGCTCTGGTTGGGGCTAACGGTGGGTATTAGTTTGATTATTGGCACGGCCTATTCGGTGCCCCCGGTGAGGTTAAAGCGCTTTTCCCTGCTGGCGGCCCTGTGTATTCTGACGGTGCGGGGAATTGTGGTTAACTTGGGCTTATTTTTATTTTTTAGAACTGGTTTAGGTTCCCCCCCCACTTTAATAACCCCCATCTGGGTTTTGACTTTATTTATCTTAGTTTTCACCGTGGCGATCGCCGTTTTTAAAGATGTGCCAGATATGGAAGGTGATCGGCAATTTAAGATTCAAACGTTAACTTTGCAAATCGGCAAACAAAACGTTTTTCGGGGAACCTTAATTTTACTCACTGGTTGTTATTTAGCCATGGCAATCTGGGGCTTATGGGCGGCTATGCCTTTAAATACTGCTTTCTTGATTGGTTCCCATTTGTGCTTATTAGCCTTACTCTGGTGGCGGAGTCGAGATGTAGACTTAGAAAGCAAAACCGAAATTGCTAGTTTTTATCAGTTTATTTGGAAGCTATTTTTCTTAGAGTACTTGCTGTATCCCTTGGCTCTGTGGTTACCTAATTTTTCTAATACTATTTTTTAGAGTTTTTAAAACTATTTAGTATCTTCTTCAATTAGCATCATAAATTCTCTCAATTTCCATGAAATTTCCGCCCCACAGTGGTTATCATTGGCAAGGTCAATCACCTTTCTTTGAAGGTTGGTACGTGCGCCTGCTTTTGCCCCAATCCGGGGAAAGTTTCGCTTTTATGTACTCCATCGAAAATCCTGCTGGCGATCATCATTACGGCGGCGGTGCTGTGCAAATTTTAGGGCCGGCTACGAAAAAACAAGAAAATCAGGAAGACCAACTTGTTTGGCGGACATTTCCCTCGGTAAAAAAATTTTGGGCCAGTCCTCGCCAGTTTGCCCTAGGGCATTGGGGAAAATGTAGGGATAACAGGCAGGCGAAACCCCTACTCTCCGAAGAATTTTTTGCCACCGTGGAAGAAGGTTATCAAATCTATCAAAATCAGCACCAAGGACAAATCACTAATGGCGATCGCCATTGCCGTTGGCAGTTCACCGTAGAACCGGAAGTAACTTGGGGGAGTCCTAACCGATTTCCTCGGGCTACAGCGGGTTGGCTGTCCTTTTTACCCCTATTTGACCCAGGTTGGCAGATCCTTTTAGCCCAGGGCCGGGGGCAAGGCTGGTTAGAGTGGCAGGGGGAACAGTATGAATTTGACCACGCCCTAGTTTATGCCGAAAAAAATTGGGGTCACTCTTTTCCTTCCCGCTGGTTTTGGCTCCAAGCAAATTATTTTCCTGACCATCCAGGACTGAGCGTTACTGCCGCTGGCGGGGAACGGATTGTTCTTGGCCGCCCCGAAGAGGTAGCTTTAATTGGCTTACATCACCAAGGTAATTTTTACGAATTTGGCCCGGGCCATGGCACAGTCACTTGGCAAGTAGCTCCCTGGGGCCGTTGGCAATTAAAAGCCAGCAATGATAGGTATTGGGTCAAGTTGTCCGGAAAAACAGATAAAAAAGGCAGTTTAGTCCACACTCCCACCGCCCAGGGCTTACAACTCAACTGCCGAGATACCACTAGGGGCTATTTGTATTTGCAATTGGGATCTGTGGGTCACGGCCTGATAGTGCAAGGGGAAACGGACACCGCGGGGCTAGAAGTTGGAGGTGATTGGGGTTTAACAGAGGAAAATTTGAGCAAAAAAACAGTGCCATTCTGAGGGAATAACACTGCCTTGTTTTGATTCGTTAGGTTTCAGTCAAGTAATTACATTGAAATGCTCTGACAGACTTAGCCGACAAAAGCTTTAACGGGCTCAGAAACCCCGGGCGCTTCAGCACCTTTGAGGTAGGCCAACATGGTATCAGCGTCGGAACACTCGAAGGGATCTACGGGACAGTTGTCACCGAACTCAGGCTCAATAAACATTTTTTCGATTTTGCCATCGTTGACAAACATGGAATAGCGCCAGGAACGCATCCCGAAACCGAGGTTGGATTTTTCCACCAACATACCCATTTTGCGGGTGAATTCGCCGTTACCATCGGGTAGTAATTTCACTTTGTCGGCACCAATTTGTTTGCCCCATTGGAACATAACAAAGGCATCGTTCACAGATAGACAGATGATGTCATCTACTCCCAAGGCTTGGAATTCTTCAAACAACTGCTCGTAGCGGGGCAAGTGGTTAGAAGAACAGGTGGGGGTGAAGGCACCGGGCAGGGAGAAAAGCACAACCTTTTTGCCACCAAAGATTTGTTCAGTGGTTTTGTCTTCCCAACGGTAGGGATTGGGACCAGGTACGGATTCGTCACGGACACGGGTTTTGAACACTACACTGGGAACTCGTTCGGGGGTCATGGTTACCTCTGGCTATCTAAACGACTAAATTTTTCTGAGGGGATGGAGCATTTTTCATCAATGCTTGCCCTCTTTTCTCAGAATAGTTCTGAGATAGAAATAAGTCAAGCTTAAAAATTAATATTTTTTTTATAATTATTCTATCTAATAGTCCTTCTAGAAAATGTTAAGCTAGATAGACTATAGCCAAACAGTGCGGATCATTATCATTGGTGTGCTGGCCAGGACCCATGGTTCCTAAGGTTTGCCCAGAGGGGCTTGCCCATGAAAGGTCAGCGAATGTTGCCGTGCCGATGTTAGGAGGAACAGTATGCCCTTAACCAGAGAAGAAATTATTCAAGCGCTGAAGGAACGAGGCCTGCGGGTTACTCCCCAGCGCTATGGGGTCTATGCCAATCTACTCCAACGTCGGGATCATCCCAGCGCAGAACAGTTATTGTTTGACCTTAATCAAGCTGCCCCCACGTCTTCCCAGGCCACGGTGTACAGTTCCCTCAAGGCTTTGCAATCTGTGGGATTAATCCGGGAAGTTCTATTGGAAGAAGGGGTCTGTCGCTACGATGCCAATGTGGAGCCCCACCATCATTTTTGTTGTCGTCATTGCGGGGCGATCGAGGATGTGGATTGGGAGGAGTTACCAGCGGTAGATCTGGGCCAACTCAGACCGGGCCTCAAGGCGGAACGTTATGAAATCACCGTCCATGGGGTCTGTGAAAATTGCGGCGATTAGTTTTTCAAAAATTTTCTAATTGCCTTGCTCTAAATCGGCTAGGGCCAAACGGATTTGTTCTAAACGGCGGCGGTTAACCCCTAAATCCGATTCTCCCAAACGGGATGCGGAACGGACTTCAATAACAGGGCGATCGCCAGGGAAATAAAATTCGAGGTCATCGACAAAACCCATCAAACGACTGCGGGCTTCTGCCCGAATGTAATTATCTTGGGATTGCACAATGGTAGTCCCGGGCACTACCCCCAAAATTTCCGTTAACAAATTACGGGCATTGGCCAAATCTCCTTGGTAATGGAGGGGCTCAATGGCGTGGATAGAATCAGCACTAATTTGACTGTTCACACAATTGGGCGTGTCGGGACAGGGGGCTAATTGTCCACTTGTGATCCCTAAGTTTTCCGGTGGGGAGCCGGCAAAGATTTGTTCAAAGCCTGGTAGGGCAGCAAACCAAACTATCCCCGATAGCAACACAGCCAATAGCGCACCCATGAGAAAATTCCGGTAATTGGTCAAGATTAAGACCCCTTCAATTTATGGCTTCCTTGGCGATCGGGCAAGGTTGGCAATGAACTATTTGTCCAAGCCCAACGGAGACATGGGCCACAGCGCAAACCCCTCCGCTCCTTGGGTAAACTCCGACCGGGGATCACAGACCTTCCACCCCTCCGCTAGTAGTTAAACTGTCCTGACCGGCTCTAGTAAAAGTTGTTAGGATCAAAGAAATCCCATTCCGGTGTGAATCATGATGACCCTCACTCCCACCATCGAATTTTTTGCTGATCTCCCCGAAGAACTCAGCAATGTCAGCCTCCGCCGCAATTCTACTACCGGCGCTCGCACTGTGGTGATGACCTTTGAACGTCTCCAGGCGATCGAAAAGTTTCAGAGTTTTACCCAAAAGTTTAACGGCCATTTACGTCTTGCTGACGAAGAAGGGGCCATGGAAATTGAACCATCGTCAGTGAAATTTATTTTTGGTGGAGACGAAGGGGATGAACTGCGGGGTGCCCAGTGCAGTTTTGATTTGGTTAAAAATGATCATTGGGAACGCTTTATCCGTTTCATGGAGCGCTATGCGGAAGCCAATGGCATGGGCTACCAAGACCGTTAGGGGGGAAAAGTGACCGGAGACCGACCGGAATGCACCAAAATCAAAGATCAAAACTTTGCAAACAGACTCTAATCAGGGGACAATCTAGCGAAATTAAGCCTTGATTATCCCTGTTGCCTGTGTTGCTAAATCTTCCCGCCACCGTTAAGTCTCGTTCTTGCCAAAAACTAATTGGGGGGCTGTTGCCCTTATTATTGTTTGCCTGTGGTAGCCCCAATGTCGGCAATGGCAACTCTCAGCAGAATGGTCAAGAAACCCTGAAAATTCTCTCTTGGCAGGCTCCCACGATTTTGAATCCCCATTTAGCTACGGGATTTAAGGATGCGGAAGCTAGTCGCATTGCCCTGGAACCCCTGGCAAGTTTTGACCACAAAGGCACCCTGATCCCATTTTTGGCAGCGGAAATTCCCAGCGTAGAAAATGGCGGCGTGGCAACCGATGGTTTGTCCGTCACCTGGAAGTTAAAGCCTGATGTGCTCTGGTCTGATGGGCAACCCTTCTCAGCGGAGGATGTGGTTTTTACCTACAAATTTTTAAGTAATCCTAAGACAGGGGCCACCAGCACCGGCACCTATGAGGCGATCGCCAAGGTAGAAGCGTTGGACAAAAATACAGTCAAAATAACCTTTAAGGAACCCAACCCAGCTTGGTTTTTACCCTTTGTGGGCAGTGAAGGGATGATTTTGCCCCAGCACATTTATAAAGATTTTGTTGGGGAAAAGGCGCGGCAGGCACCGGCCAATCTGTTGCCCATCGGTACCGGGCCCTATCGGGTCACCAGTTTTAAACCAGGGGATGTGGTGTTGTATGAAGTTAATCCCCATTATCGAGACCGGGAAAATATCGGTTTCCAACAGGTGGAAATTAAGGGTGGGGGAGATGCTACCTCCGCGGCCCGTGCCGTACTGCAAACTGGGGATGCGGATTTTGCCCTCAATTTACAGGTGGAGGACAATATTCTCCAGTCCTTGGCCCAAGGCGGCAAAGGGGAAATTGTGGCAGATTTAGGCAGTTTGAGTGAACGGGTAATATTTAATCTCAGCGATCCCGATCCTGCGCGCACCAATGGCGATCGCTCCTCGGTGAAGTTTCCCCATCCCTTTTTGCAGGATCCCTTGGTGAGGAAAGCTATAACTCTAGGCATTGACCGGGATTTAATTGCCAAGCAACTCTATGGTGTCACTGGACAGCCCACGGCCAACGTTCTGGTTTTACCCCAGCAGTATGCTTCCCAAAATACGAGTTTCCAATTTAATCCCACCGAAGCCCAGCAATTACTCGACCAAGCGGGTTGGAAGGACAGCAACGGCAACGGTATTCGGGACAAGGATGGCATTGAGTTGCAAATGGTCTTTCAAACCAGCGTTAATCCCCTGCGGCAAAAGACCCAACAGGTAATTAAACAAACTCTCCAGGCGATCGGCGTGGGGGTAGAACTGAAAAGCATTGACCCCAGTGTGTTCTTTTCCGGTGATCCGGCCAACCCCGATACTTTGGAACGATTTCAGGGGGATTTGTCTATGTTCACCACGGGCAACACCAATCCTGATCCAAGTAAATATATGCAAACCTTTACCTGCGAAGCCATTCCCACCGCTGAAAACCAATGGAGTGGGGACAATTATGGGCGTTACTGTAGTTCGGAATACGACCAGCTTTGGCAAGCGGCAGTGGCGGAACTAGACCCGGAAAAACGCCAGCAATTATTCATTCAAATGAACGATTTATTAGTGGATGATTATATTCTCGTGCCCCTGGTACACCGGGCCAGTGTGGTGGGGGTAGGCGATCGCCTGGATGGGGTTAAGTTAACTCCCTGGGATCGGCCCACTTGGAATATCAAGGATTGGAAGCCCAAAGCACAATAGCTCGCAAGGACCCATTGAGGTGTTATCATCACTCTTCTTTAACGGGTCTGACGGGGCTCGAACCCGCAACTTCCGCCGTGACAGGGCGGTGCTCTAACCAATTGAACTACAGACCCAGGTTTTTCAGACTTTTACCATTACATCAGTTGTGCTGGAGATTGTCAACCCCTGAAGGAGAAATTTTCCGATTTTTCCCAATCAGATAAATCAGTCGGGGAAGATAACTTTCCGCAGGGCTAACCCTGGCCTTGACTCAGTTCTGGGGCAACTATTCAACTTGGGCGATCGCCTGGCGGATGGCTTCCCTTTGTTCCTGGTCATAGTTCCACCGTTGCAAAAAGGCTTCATAGGCACCGGAACCGTCCAAACTGTGTTCCAACTGGGTCAATTTTTCTGGCAAACCCGGTAAGGACAGTTCATTGATTAAAGTCTGAGTCCGTTGCGCCACCTGCTGGGAACCCTGGGCCGCTTCAATGTCTTCCCGGCGTTGATGGAGAATTTCCGTAGCAGTAGCCATAGCTAGATTTTTCACCAACAGTTCCCCCACGATCGCCGGAGATGAGCTAAGGGCTGTTAATAGGGCTGGACTTGGTTGATCCGCTAGGGGAAAATTCTGGGCAGTGAGAAAAGTAACAAAAAAGCCCCGGGCCCCGTTTTCAGTAGCGACCAAATTGGCGATCGCCGTGGTCATTTCCTGGTCACTGAGATTATTTTCCGCAATTTCTAGCAATAATTCCTGGCTGTGGGCAATAGCCTGCTCAAAGCTGAGGTCAGTGTAATTAATGGAAGCAACCATGGTGTTGGGGTGAGGATTCAAGGGATGAGCGGTGAGGGAGAGGGAAAGGAGAGCGGGTAGAATCAACGGCAACATGGAAAATGCCTAGGGAAAATGGGAAGATTTTCTCGACTATTGTAGTCAGTGGTGCCAAGATTTACATCCAAACCATGTCTTGATCCCAGGGATTAATCTCCCCCCAACAAAAATAAAGTATGGAATTAACAATCGGCTGGCTTTATCCCAAACTCATGAGCACCTACGGCGATCGGGGCAATGTCATTTGCATCCAACGTCGTTGTCAATGGCGGGATATCCCCGTGAAAATTCTTCCCCTGGAACAGACCAGCGATGCGGCATTATTTCTCCAAGCCGATGTAATTGTAGGGGGCGGGGCCCAGGATCGCCAACAGGAAATTGTCATGCGGGATTTGCAAGGGGCTAAAGCGGAGGCGCTGAAAAATCAGTTAGACGATGGCATTCCCGGTGTCTTTACCTGTGGCTCTCCCCAACTGCTGGGGCATTATTACGAACCCGCCCTGGGACAACGCATTCAGGGCTTAGGTCTGCTGGATATGGTCAGTAAACATCCAGGGCCAGATGCGAAACGGTGCATTGGTAACGTGGTGTTTGAAATTACCGCTGAACCTCTCCGGCAGGAATTGGAAGCTATGACCGGGGAAATTCCCATCGTGATCGGTTTTGAAAACCATGGCGGCCGCACCTATTTACAAAGCGTTAGTCCCCTGGGCAAAGTTAAAACTGGCTATGGCAACAACGGCAAAGATGGCTTTGAAGGGGCTTTCCACCAAAAGGCGATCGCCACTTACTCCCATGGCCCTCTGTTGCCCAAAAATCCCTTTTTAGCTGATTGGTTGATCCGCACTGCGTTAGAGAAGAAGTATCAGGATTCGGTGCAGTTAACTCCCTTGGATGACCGCCTCGCCCAACAAGCCCGCGCCGCCATGCTCAAACGGCTAGAATAGGAGCAATTTGATTACAAAATGTAACAAGCCCTCACCACTGGCTAGAGATTATGACGGACGCTCGACCACGGATTTGTATTTTAGGGGGAGGATTTGGCGGACTTTACACCGCTCTACGCCTCGGTCAACTATCCTGGGAGGGCCATACCCCGCCGGAAATTGTCCTCGTCGACCAACGGGATCGGTTTTTGTTTGCCCCTTTCCTCTACGAACTGATAACAGAGGAAATGCAAACTTGGGAAATTGCCCCTCCTTTTATAGAACTTTTAGCGGAATCGGGGGTAATTTTTCGCCAGGCGGAAGTGACCGCCATTGATTTTGACCGCCAAAAAGTGTTGTTAAATGACCAGGACAAGGGCACCGAAAGTTTAGCGTTTGATCAGTTAGTCATTGCCCTGGGGGGCCAAACTCCCCTGCCCAATCTGCCGGGGCTAAAGGACTATGGTTTGGGATTCCGCACCTTGGAAGATGCCTATAAACTCAAGCAAAAATTAAAATTACTGGAACAAGCTGATACCGAAAAAATTCGGGTGGCCATTGTTGGTGGGGGCTACAGCGGAGTGGAATTAGCGGCCAAACTCGGCGATCGCCTAGGGGAACGGGGCCGCATCCGCATTATTGAGCGGGGCAAAGAAATTTTAGCCATGTCCCCGGAGTTCAATCGTCAACAGGCCCAAGCCAGTCTTTCCGCCAAGGGAATTTGGGTGGATACGGAAACCACCGTTACCGCCATCACCGCCACCGATGTCACCCTCCAGTTTCGGGAGCAGGAAGATGTAATTCCAGTGGACTTGGTGCTTTGGACTGTGGGCACCACCGTTTCTCCTTTGATTCGTAATTTAGCCCTGCCCCATAACGACCAAGGCCAGCTTAGAACCAATGCCCAACTACAGGTGGAAGGAAAAACTAACATTTTTGCTTTGGGGGACGGAGCCGAAGGTCGGGATGCTAGTGGACAATTAATTCCCACCACGGCCCAGGGAGCATTCCAACAGTCGGACTATTGTGCCTGGAACATTTGGGCTAACTTAACCGGCCGTCCCCTGTTGCCCTGTCGTTATCAACCCCTAGGGGAAATGTTGGCCCTCGGCACTGATGGCGCTGTGCTGAGTGGTTTGGGCATTAAATTAAGTGGCCCCGCCGCCGTGTTGGCCCGTCGTTTAGTCTATTTCTACCGTTTTCCCACTTGGCAACATCAACTGACTGTGGGCTTGAATTGGCTGACCCGCCCCCTGGGGGATTGGCTCAAAAATGAACCTTCCTGAGGGAAACGTCGTCTAAAAAAACTGCCTTCCCTGGCGAGCGCCGAAATGGTGGCTGGGGGGAAAGGGCTGCTCGGGGCCCGAAAGGCTCTGCTTGCTTGCTTTGGGAACTGTATTGCGGTTACTATCTCCCAAGACTATACGCCACACCGTTTTGATTAATGTTCCCGTTGGCGGCGGCCCCTAACAATCCGCTGAATGGCCTATTACCATCCCCATGCCCTAGACGGGTCATCCGGGGGAAGGCAACAGGTTGGTTTAGCGGTTTATTGAGTTGAGAAGTCCCTATGTCAAGATTGCCTGGTTTTGCTCTTACCTTTTTGTCGGTCTTGTTAACCAGTCTGCCGGCCATGGCGGGGCAGTTAGTTAACTGGAATTTCAATGCGTCCCAGAATCGGCTGACTTTTTACACCGATTCCCGGGTTCAGCCCACAGCCCAACTGATCCCCAATCCCACCCGCATTGTGGTGGATTTGCCCGGTACAACCTTGAGGGGCCCTACCGTCAGGCAAGCTGGAGGGGGAAGGGTAAGGGAAATTCGCATCGGTGAACCGGATAGTTTTACCACCAGGGTGGTGATTGAACTGGATGCGGGCTACACCGTTGATCCCCAACAGGTTAAAGTCCGGGGCATTACCCCGACTCAATGGGTGGTGGAATTACCTACCCCAGAATTGGCTCCCGCCAGCAACAATAATGCCCCTGGTCCCAATCCCGACGGATCTTCTCTGCCTACTCAGAATTTGAGTGCCGCTAACCCCCCCAGCACCGGTCAGCAGTACTTACAGGTCACTGGCAACGGACTTTTTGTGCGTCTGGATAAAAATGGCGATAACAATGGTATCCGCATCCAACCCAATGCTCGCCAATCCACGGTTAACTTTGAGCTCAATGGGGCGGTGCTGCCAGAAAGTTTGGTGGGGCAGTCTTTGCCCGTGGGACAATACGGTGTTGAAGAAATTAAGTTTTCCGATAATCCCAATAATCCTCGCCTTTCCCTGGCCCTGGCGGACAGTGGGGGCGGCTGGAATGCTTACTATAGCCGGGTTGGGGGAGGCGTAGTGCTGCTCCCAAAGCAAATTAGCCGGTCTGGGGGGACTAACCCAGCGCCTGGATCGGCGGCCGTTCCGGTCAGTAACAACACTTCCAATTCTTCCCCCAGTTCTTCTGGTAATAGAAGCCCTAATGATCGCCTAGTAAGTCAGGCTTCCAACCGCAATCTCGCCAATATCACTGCCATTGAAGTGACCAGGGATGATAGCCAATTGATCATCCGTGGCGATCGCCAAATTAATGCTAGGGGGAATTTCAATCGTTTAACCGGTAACTACGAAATTCGTTTAGACCGGGCCCAACTGTCTCCCCAGTTCCAAAGTCCAGAGTTGGCCACTGGGGGCCCCGTTTATCAGCTTAATATTAGTCAGGAAACGAACGATTCAGTTTTAATTCTGGTCCAGCCCAACACTGGCCGTCGCTTTGGCCGTCTGTTCCGTTCTGGGGGCAGTCTTTATGCCCTGGAATTGATCTCCGATGCCACTGCCAGTCGTCCTACGGGAAATTTACCTGCTAACAATCCACCCAGAGGGAATAGCGGGGATCAAATCTCCATTGCTGTCCAGCCCCCGCCAGCCAATGCCGCCCCCAGTTTTCCCCCGGAGTGGAGCAATCCCCCCTCCGGTAATTTACCATCCGTTCCTCGGGGAGACCGTTTGGTGGTAGTGGATCCCGGCCATGGAGGTAAGGATCCCGGGGCGATAGGTATCCGAGGCGTGCAAGAAAAAGATGTAGTCCTGGCTGTTTCCCAATACCTGCAACGATATTTGGAGCAACAGGGGGTCCGGGTGTTGATGACCCGCACGGGGGATTATTTCATTAGCCTCCAGGGCCGTACCGACATGGCCAACCGAGCCGGAGCGGATTTATTTGTCAGTATTCACGCCAACTCCATGGGCATGGGCCGTCCCGATGTGAATGGTTTTGAGATTTATTACCATGGTAATGCAGGTCTATCCCAAGCAATCCATCGCAATGTGGTTAATTCCCTGAATGTGCGGGACCGCCGGGTACGCCAGGCTCGATTCTACGTTCTACGGAATTCCCGCATGCCCTCCACCCTAGTGGAAATGGGCTTTGTCACCGGCAATGAAGACAATTACAAACTTACGGATCCCAATTTTCAGCAACAGATGGCCCAGGCGATCGCCAGGGGAGTTTTGGAGTATCTGCAACAAAGGTAGGACTTATTCGTCCATAGAATTCAAATTCAGAGAAACTTGACTTATATGAAGGATATGGTGACCAAAACCTATTTACTTCATCTATTATTCGTGTTTCAATGACAAGCATCTTTCCTTAATTAACAGGTATAGTTCCATACAAAATGCGTGAGCCCCAGCGTAGCCGAATTGGCGTTTTTGATAGTGGTGTGGGTGGGTTAACCGTTCTACGTGAGCTGTATCGACAATTACCTAAAGAGTCAATTCTTTACTTTGGCGATACGGCACGGCTACCTTACGGCAACAGATCCCCGCAAGTAATCCTCCAATATGTCCGGGAAATCCTTACTTGGATGGCAGCAGAGGAAGTGAAAATGGTAATCATGGCCTGCAACACCAGTTCTGCTCTGGCCCTAGAAACCGTGCAACAGGAATTCAATATGCCAATTTTGGGAGTGATTCTCCCCGGGGCCCGGGCGGCAGTGCGTCAAGGTCGGCGCATCGGTGTTATTTCTACCCCCGCCACTGCGGCCAGCAACGCCTATCGCCATGCCATCCACGAGATCACCCCTGATGCATTGGTTTGGCAAATGGCCTGCCCAGAATTTGTGCCCCTAATTGAGCAAAACCGCCTCCATGACCCCTACACCCTGGAGGTGGCCAAGGGCTATTTACAACCCCTTCTGGATGCAGATATTGACACCCTGGTATTTGGTTGTACCCACTATCGTCATTTAACCCCCGTCTTTCAGCAGATTTTGCCTTCCCATATCCGCCTAGTAGACCCGGCCAGCCATGTGGTCAAAGCGGCCCGTCAGGAATTGGAAGTGATGGGACTGCGGAATTCGGAAATGTCCATTGCCACCCGTTTCACTGTCAGTGGCTGCCCCCAACAGTTTGCGGAGCTTTCCCAACAATGGCTCGGTTTTACCCCCATGGTGGAAAAAATTTCCTTGCCCTGCTTGAGTTCAATTTGCCCCCAACCTTTGGAAATACGAGAGTAGAATACTAGTCAGATTCCGGTATTCCTGCTTGCCCGATGGCTCGGGATTCCTGAACTAATAACTCCAATAACGGCGATCGCCATGCTCAGTTTTTCAGAGAGGCGGTCGTTTTTTAATGGAGCCAAAGACTGGAAATAATCGTTACAATTCTTAATAATTCACCAATGGTTATGGCTGTGCCCTGACTGAGAATCCACTAATTCTTCCTATGACCAGTTTGTTAACCTCTCCTACCCAAGCTTCAGTTGCCAACGATACCCTACCAGCAGGGGGATTAGACCAAAGCAAATTTGATTGTCGGGCAGTGTGGTATCCCCTGGCCTATGAAGAAGATTTGGACAAACGCAAACCAAGCCGTTTTACTCTGCTGGGAGAGGATTTGGTGATCTGGTGGGAAGCGAATAGTCAGCAATGGCGGGTCTACGCCGATCAATGTCCCCACCGTTTAGCCCCCCTTTCGGAAGGTAGGATTAACAAGGCTGGCCAGTTGGAATGTCCTTACCACGGTTGGACTTTTGCGGGATCAGGGCAATGTCAAGCGATTCCTCAACAACATACCGGAGGCCAAGCCCACACCGGTAAACGGGCCTGTGTGCGTTCCCTGCCAACCCAAGTGGCTCAAGGTTTGCTCTTTGCTTTTCCGGGGGAAACTGATCAAGCGGGAAAAATTGCCCTCCCCTTGGTAGATGTGTTGGATGGGGCTCAGTCTGAATGGGTTTGTCTCAACACTTTTCGGGATTTGCCCTATGATGCCTTTACCCTGATGGAAAATGTGTTGGATTCGAGCCATATTCCCTACACTCACCATAAAACCGTTGGTAAACGCAGTAACGTCAGCCCGGTGGATTTGGAAATTATCCACGGTGATCGCCAGGGATTTACTGGCATTTGGGAAGAGGGACCGAGGAAAGGCACGTTGGGTAAACAAAACACCACTTTCGTTGCGCCGGGGTTGATGTGGCATGATTTAACTTCAAAGCAATTTGGTCGGACTTTAACGGTGGTTTACGCTACCCCCATTCGCCCAGGAGAGTGTCGTTTATTCGCCCGTTTTCCTTTCAAATTCCCCAGTAAATTTCCCCGGTTAGTGATTGGTTTGACCCCCCGTTGGTATTCCCATTTAGGACAAAATCGGGTGTTAGAAGATGATCAAATTTTTCTCCATTTCCAAGAAAGATTTGTGCAGGGCCAAGGCGGATCGCCAAATTATGAAAAAGCTTGTTACTTACCCACTAAAGCTGATTTGTTTGTGGCGGAATTTCACCGTTGGATTGAACAATATCAAGTCAAACCCTTTGGGGATAGTCAGTTGCCCGATCGCCAATCGGTAGAGCAGTTAATGGATCGTTACCATTCCCACACAGAACATTGCCACAGTTGCCGTAACGCCCTTGCTAACATTGAAAAAATTCAAACTGGGAGCCTGGCGATCGCCATTATCTGTCTGGTTTGCTTGCCAGTGGCTAGTTTAGGCTTAGCCCCTAATTTTGCTCTGGGATTGGGCTTAACCGTATTAACTGGCTTAGGTTTTGCACTCTGGGCTGGTTTGGGCAAATTTAAACAATCTTTTTACCAAGGCAATCCCATTCCCCCAAGAAATATTCCTGATAAAGGTTAACTGCTTTTTTCTGTGATTAAAAACCTTTGCAATGGAGTATTGATCATAACTTTATTGCCGAAAGCAAGACCATTAAACTGAATCCAAGAGCCTGTTTAAAAGCCTCCCTGACCCCCCAAGTTTGGGGGGAGACTGACTGAAAGTCCCCCAGTATTGCCGGAGCCTTAGTGGGTCGATTTAGAGGATGGAATAAAACTTTCCAAACACGTTCTAACGTCAGGGTTTGGCCAAGAATAATCGATATCTTTGTAGCAACCATTACCGGTAATCCCCAAGGAAATGATTACCATTAACAAATCGTAATATTTTCGCCGTTGCTATGAATTCCCCCACCTCTCCCCGTCGTCCCCATGTGGTTATTGTCGGGGGCGGCTTTGCCGGTCTTTACACTGCAAAAAATTTACGGCGATCGCCGGTGGATATTACCCTGATTGACAAACGGAATTTCCATCTTTTCCAACCTTTGTTGTACCAGGTGGCCACGGGTAGTCTTTCCCCAGCGGATATTGCTTCGCCGTTGCGGGGAGTACTAAAGGGACAAAAAAATATTCGAGTGTTGATGGATAAGGTCATTGACATCGACCCCGATAAGCAAAAAGTGGTGTTGGAGGACCATGCCCCTATTGCCTATGACTGGCTGGTGGTGGCCACTGGGGTTAGTCATCATTACTTTGGCAATGACCATTGGGCTGCCCTGGCTCCGGGTTTAAAAACCATTGAAGATGCTTTGACCATACGCCAACGAATTTTTGCGGCTTTTGAAGCGGCGGAAAAGGAAAGTAATCCAGAAAGACAACAGGCTTGGTTAACCTTTGTCATTGTCGGGGCGGGGCCCACCGGGGTGGAATTGGCCGGGGCGATCGCCGAAATTGCCCACAGTTCCCTCAAGGATAATTTCCACCGCATAGACACTAGGCAGGCAAAAATTTTGCTCATTGAAGGGGTTGATCGAGTACTGCCTCCCTACAAACCCCAATTATCGGCCAGGGCCCAACGGGATTTGGAAGACCTAGGGGTAACAGTGTTGACTGAAAGAATGGTGACTGACATTAACCCGGAACAGGTGACGGTGCATAACAACGGCCAAACTGAAACCATTGTGACAAAAACGGTGCTCTGGGCCGCTGGGGTCAGGGCTTCTAGCCTCGGTAAAATCATTGGCGATCGCACTGGGGCCGAGTTAGACCGGGCCGGTCGGGTGGTGGTCAACCGTGATTTGAGTGTGGCGAGTTTTGATAATATATTTGTCCTGGGGGATTTGGCCAATTATTCCCACCAAGGCGATGGACCCCTCCCCGGTGTGGCCCCCGTTGCCATGCAGGAGGCGGCTTATTTATCCAAACTTATTCCTGCCCGGTTAGCGGAAAAAGAACAAATCATGGTTCCTTTTCGCTACATTGACTACGGTAGTCTAGCGGTGATTGGTCAGAATAAAGCGGTGGTTGACCTTGGTTTTGCCCAATTTACCGGCTTAGTTGCTTGGATGATCTGGGTTTGGGCCCACGTTTACTATCTGATTGAATTCGACAATAAACTGATTGTGATGTTGCAGTGGGGCTGGAATTATTTCACCAGGGGCCGGGGAGCCCGCCTCATTACCGATACCCTCAATCCCCATAGCTCTTCCACTATCCCACAAGAATTAGTCCGCCCCCAGGTCCCAATTCGGTAAACACCACCATAACCTGGTCAGACAATGGCTTAAACTGTGGAGAATAAGGCTATGGGCCCGAGCCGGGGAAAACAATGTTACACCTTGCCCAAATTACCATTGACCCACAGGAAAATTGTCATCAACTAATGGTTTTGGCCAGTTGCCAGAATCATCGGTGTTGGCAAAGGAGCAACTTTACCCTGCCCCTGGGCAACCCAGACCATTGGACTGAGGGGTCTTTGGTGTTGGTTCAAACCGATGCCGACCAGCAAGTAGAACAAATTCGGGATGGGCTGGACTGGCTACTGGAAATTTTGGAAATTGTCCCCAATGCCAATGGTTTTTCCTCGGATCAAGCTCTTTCCTCTTTGGTAAAACAGGAAAAGAGGAGGGTAGAAGCTTGGCGTCAGGAAATGGCTGCTAAAAATCTAGATTTGACTAAGCGACAAATTGAGCTGGAAACCCAACGGCAACAACTGAAAGAATTGGAATTAAAACTGCAAGAGCAGGTAAAAACTTGATGGTTTCGCTTCTGGGCCCCAAATATGATCTTTTTTGGCCCCACAGGGAAGAACTGCCCCAGTTTGCCCAGTTAGACCAGCAATGTTTGGGGGGCATGTGGACGTTAGCGGGTTACGAGCGGGAATGGGACAGTGACCACAGTGTTCTGTTGGGAATTCGTTTAACAGCCAGGGGGGACTTGGTGGCCATGGGGGCATTTTGGCAAATTTTAGAAGAAGCCCACATCACTTTGTTAGCTGTGGCCCAGGCCCATCGCCGGCAGGGATTGGGAAAAATCCTTCTTCAGAACCTCTTAGCAACGGCGGAACACCGACAATTGGAAAGGGCTACTTTGGAAGTGAGGGCATCCAATCAGGCTGCCATGGATCTTTACCATCAATTTGGGTTTCAGTTGGCGGGGTGCAGAAAACGTTATTACCCCGATGGGGAGGATGCCCTAATTCTCTGGAAAAACCATTTGAGCTCCCCTGCCTAGTAACAAGCTAGGGAAAACGGCACAATGGGGAGGCAGTTGATTTTTTTTCCCATGTCTGACCAGTCTGACCATCCCCTAATTTTGCTGTGGCACCGCCGGGATTTACGCCTTAATGATCATTTAGCTTTGGCCAAGGCCCGGCAAAAAACTGCCAAAATTGTCGGTGTCTTTTGTCTGGATAACAAAATTCTGCAAGCGGAAGATATGGCTCCGGCCCGGGTGGCTTACCTGCTCGGTTGCCTACAATCTTTACAGGATCATTACCAGCGCTTCGGTAGTGAGTTGTTGGTTTTCCAAGCAGATCCGGTGCAGTTGTTGCCCAAATTGGCCAATACCTTAGGTGCCCACGGTGTTACTTGGACTTTAGACACGGAACCCTACGCCCAAAAGCGAGATTTAGTAGTGGCCCAGGCCCTAAGGGAAAGGGGTTTGGCGATCGCCACGGAATGGGATCAGCTCATGCATCACCCAGGGGAAGTGCTGACCCAAGCGGGCAATGCCTACACGGTTTACACTCCCTTTTGGAAAAATTGGTCCCAACTTCCCAAAACAAGTCCGGTACCCACGCCTAAGGATTTACAGGGTTTAAGTCCAACGGAAAAGGAAAAATTAGATCCTTTAGAGCCCCTGGCCATACCCCAGTTAGCGGATTTAGGTTTTATCTGGGACCAACCCCTCCCATTAACACCGGGGGAAGAAGCGGCTGAGCAAAGATTGGCCTGGTTTGTGGCTAATGTGCTGGGAGAATATCAACAAACCCGCAACTTTCCTGCCCTTGATGGTACTTCTCAACTGAGTGCTGCCCTTAAATTTGGTGTGATTTCCCCCCGGACCCTGTGGCAGAATAGCTTAGAAGCGTGGGAACAAAGCCGCAGTGAAGAAGCCCGGGCTAGCATTGAAACCTGGCAACAGGAATTGGCCTGGAGGGAATTTTACCAACATTGCCTCTACAGCTTTCCTGCCTTGGCCCAGGGATCTTACCGATCGCCGTTTCAGGAATTTCCCTGGGAGGAAAACCAAGACTATTTCCAAGCCTGGTGCGAAGGCAGAACTGGTTACCCGATCATTGATGCAGCCATGGCTCAGTTGAATCAAACCGGCTGGATGCACAATCGTTGCCGCATGATTGTGGCTAGTTTTTTGACCAAGGATTTAATTCTTAATTGGCAATGGGGAGAGCTGTATTTTATGCAGACCCTCTACGATGGCGACCTAGCGGCTAACAATGGGGGCTGGCAGTGGAGTGCTTCCAGCGGCATGGACCCCAAACCTTTACGGATTTTTAACCCCCATACCCAAGCCCAGAAGTTTGACCCGGACGGGGAATATATCCGCACCTGGTTGCCCCAGTTGGCCCGCTTTGACACGGGAGATTTGTTAACCGGTAAGCTCACCCCCAGGTCACGGCGATCGGTCAATTATCCAGACCCGGTGGTGGACCACAATCAGCAACAAAGGGAATTTAAACGACGTTATCAGTTGGTCAAATAATCCCTGATTTATTGTTGATTGCCCATGCCCCGGCGGCCTTGACGATTATTGCGACGCTCCTGCATTAATTGGGAAAATTTTTGCCGTTGTTCCGGGGTCAATACTTGACGGCTTTCTAACATGCTGTTGAAGCGCAGTTCCCCCAGTTGTTGCCTCAAATTGGCCACCTGGTTGTGTTTAGCGCGGATTTCGCTGTCACTGCCATTACCAGACATCAGAGTGCGTAATTCATTTTGGCTAGTACGCATTTGCTCCGACAGAGATTGCATTTGGCCTTGATATTTTTGGCGAATAGCTTCCAGTTGTTGTTTTTGACTATCGGTTAAATCAAGGGATTCCATCCACTGACCCTGGCCACCTTTTTTGTTGCCCCAGCCCCATTGGGCTAGCAACTGTTCGCTGGCATCACCACTTTGCCAATGTAAATCCAGATTTTGATTTTGGGCCATGGCGGGCATGGTACTTACAGTACAAGCTAGACCACCGAGCAGACCGACGATAATAATGTTTTTCATGATGAGCAAGTTCCTCAGAAAATTGACTGAAAAGTACAAGATGTTTTATTCCCGCGGGGGATCGCTTAGTAACCACCAATCCTGATTTGCACCATCGGAGGATTCCACGCCATTGACACTGTCGGGGTAGATGGAACCAGACCAAGTTTCCTGGAGAAAAGCTTCCAGTTCCGCCATGTTCGGTTCTTCAGCTGTTTGCATCGGCGATCGCCAACCGAAAAGCCCTGCCCCCACTAGGCCGAAGAGTAGAACTCCTCCCCCCAGCCATTGCCAAGACAAACTAGAGGTCAAGGAACGGCGGGGACATTGCTTGATCCGTTGCAAAATCTGCTCCTCTAGTGCCGGCGAGGGAGCGGGAACCCCTGGGCGATGGGCCTGCAAAAAGTGCTTCAGTTTTGTCTCTCGATCGGTATTAAAAGGGTTAAAAGACATCTTGAACTCCCTGTTGCTGCAAGAATTCCCGCATGGCCCGCCGAGCATAGAATAAACGGGATTTGATAGTACCCCCAGGCAAATTTAGTACCTCCGCAATGGTCTTTTGGGGCAAATCCTCCAGATCGTGGAGCACCAACACCGTGCGATGCTCAAAGCTGAGGGTAGCCAAGCCTTGCTGCACCAAATCCTGGTAATGGAGTTGCAACAGATCGGGACTGTCCTCGGGCCGAGACAATTGCAGGGATATTTCCCCTTCGTTGTCGGCTAAGGCAGTACTGGGTTGATGAATCCGTTGGCGCGATCGCCCCAATTGTTTACGGGCATCCTGGGCCACATTCCAAGTAATGCGATAAAGCCAGGTGGCAAAAAAACTGTGATTGCGGAGTTTGGGCAATCCTTTCCACACTTTGAAAAAGACCTCCTGAACTAGATCATCGAGTTGATGCTGTCCACAAAGTTGATAAAGGGTGGAGCGGACTTTAGCCTGGTACCGACGATAAAGTTGACGAAAGGCCTCAGCATCACCCTGCTGACTTTGCTGGATCATGCTAGCTTCGTTTTCTTCCACCGCTGGATTGACTAAGGGCTTAACCAACAAAACCTACCTCTTTGGCGGTTACGGGGGTTTAGACCCCGCTGGTTTACCCAAGGTTCAAAGGGGAGGCCAGATTTTCCTTCACTAAAAGAATTGGGGTAAAGAATATAGATCTTAGCTATGGTTTTGTTTGGCTAAAGTTCTTTCTAGCAAGACTGTATAAATGGGTTTACCCCCCAATGCTTCCGCCACCACACTGGCCACTAGGCAGGTGACCAACAGCGGCAAAATAACAAAATAGTTGTCGGTCATTTCTATGGTTAACAGAATTGCTGTTAACGGAGCCCGCACCGTTGCCGCTACTAAAGCTCCCATGCCGGCGATCGCCATTACAGCGGGTTCAGGAATTTGACTGGGAAAGAGTAAATGGAAATGTCTCGCCATGGCAACGCTAGCAATGGAAGCAATGCCCAACATGGGGGCAAAAATACCGCCAATTGCCCCGGAGCCGTAGCAGATCAGGGTTAACAAAAATCTGCCACAAAACACCAGTATGAGTGTAGAAAAATGGGATTGACTGTTAAAAGCCCAGAGCACTGCATTGTCTCCCCCGTCGGTGAGGGGTAGGGGAAATAGGGACAAAATACCAATGATGGAACCGAGCAAAAACCCTTTCCATTTAGTTGCTAGGGGCGGCAGGCGATCGAACCAGTCCAGTACTTTGAATAGACCCCGGTTGAAGGCATAACCCATCACCCCAAATAAAATCCCCAAAATAATGAACATCCAGAGGGAATCCAGGGGAACCCGTTTAAACTCAGTCAAGCTGATGATGGCGGACTGCCCTCGAATCATTCTGAGAATAATAGTGGCCATCACACAGCCAAATAGTAGGCTATGGTACGCTAAGGTTTGACTACGAAAACGGGGATGCATTTCTTCCCCAATCAGAGCTACCCCTGCCAGGGGCGCATTAAAAGCGGTGGCCAAACCGGCCCCGGCTCCCACTGCAATTAAAATTCGTTGATTCTCTTGAGTTGCCTTGAACCAACCCCCAGTCATCTGGCCAATGCTTCCCCCCATTTGAATCGTTGGCCCTTCAAATCCTGCCAACATACCAGCTCCCAAGGATAAAAATCCCCCCACTAATTTGATAGGCAAGACCCTCTGCCAGACCAGGGGAAGTTTCCCTTCCAAATGCCCTTCAATTTGGGGAATACCACTGCCGCTGGTGTCCGGGGCAAAACGTTTCATTAACCAAAAGCTGAGGGCTACCATGCCACCACTGATCAGAGCGGTGACCAGCCAAGCCAAGGGCGGTATGGGGGCAAGTATTTGTGCTAATTGTGATCGCCACTGGAGCATATTGTTCACAGCGGATTTAAAACCGGCCCCCAATGCACCTGTAATCAGCCCCACCACAATGGCCGCCACAAGGGTACGGGGATGGAGAGAACGGGCGCTATCGGTTAAATTCCTGGGAAGTTTATCTAACCAGCGTCGATTAGAGGTTTCAAAATCGGCAGCCATGGCTCTGGTTTAGTGGGCATTGGCAAAGGCTTGGGAAATAAACGGCAATAGGCGGCGATTGCCAGCGAGGGCAGAATTTTCCGTGAACACCACCAAAAGATAGGGACTCTGGTGGGGAATTTCAATGTAGGCACAATCATGGCGCACCTGGCTGGTCCAACCGGCCTTAGACCACATTTGGGCATTTTTAGGCAATGGTTCACCGAGAAAACCGGTAATTTGGTTATCTTCCCCCAAAGGAGCCGGAGCGGCCGTTAAATCTCGTTTAAGTAATTGCATCATTTGTTGGGAACGGGTTGAGGACACCGCCACCCCGCCAATGATACTGTGCAATAACCTGGCCACAGCATTGGTGGTTAACATGTTGCGCTGTTCGTAAAGTTCCCCCACAAAGGCCCTTTCCCGGCCATAGTAACCATCACCCCAGGTCTTTTGGTTGACATTAATATTCTGCAACTCCTCCCAGCCCAAGGATTGAAAATAACGGTTCACAATGTTGCGTTGTTGCTGCCAAGTTTCAAAGGGTCCGGGGGGTAACATGGGCCCACTGCTGGTGCCAGTGAGTATATCCACCACTAAGCTAGTGGCATCGTTGCTGGAGTCCACAATCATATCCCGCACGGCCCGGTCCAACTCCGGGGAATCTTTCACCATGCCTCCTTCCAACCATTCCGCCATGGCCACCAGGTAAAACAATTTCACCACACTGGCGGGATAAATACGTTCAATGCCCCGATAACTAAAACCCCGCACCGGATATTGCCAAAACTCATTGGCGGCGATCGCCCCTCCGGTATTAACCACCACTGGAGCGTTATAAACCAACCAAGTCAAGGCAATTTGATCCCGCTGAAGTTGGGGGAAAGTTTGCCAAGTAGTTTCGAGAATAGCCTGGGCCATATCCCCCAAAGCCGGGTCTTCTTTAAAAAATGCCATGGAATAATCGGTTCGGGTTGAGGATAATTATTACCTGTACTTGATAACTGTTACTCTGCCGGAGGCAAACGACGAATATCAGAATAGAAGGCACTATGACTATAACCTTCTCCCTGCTGGATCAAACTGGTGCGGAGTCGGAGATTAGGACTAGCATACCAATGCCTTTCCGTTAAACTAGTCTCCCCATCCCCTAGATTTAGGGTCAAACATTCATCAGAACCTAAATGATAATCACCCTTCAGGAAAGCCATGCTCAAATCAGCGCTTCCCCGCCACAGTTGGCCTCGATCGCCATGGTCAGCATCGGGTAAAAAGCCATAATAGATGGTGCCCTTTTGTTTGGACTTGCCCCAGTCTACGGAATTATCCCAACTCAGTTGTAGCAGGATTAACTCCCCTTGATTTTTTAACCCGGCCCGCTCCAGGAGCGATCGCCCTAGCTCAGTTTGACTATCCCACCTTTGCACCGTCACATCGGATTTGGCATTGCCCGCTTCATTTTGCTCAAAACTATAATTAGTACGTTGGGAAAGCCATTTTCCTTCCCAGGCGGTGATAAATTCCAAAAAATCCATAGCGAAAAAGCTTCTTGGGGCAACAGGCTTCATTTTAGGCTATCGGGGGTGAATCGATGGCAGGGGATCTGCGGAAATTAGTGTTAACAACCCAGCAGTTAGTCTAAATAAACTACCTGATTGCACTCGCCTAGAGACCAGTACCATTCAGCATTCGCATTACCACGTCAATAAATTTTTCACCCCAAACAATTGACAGTAAGCCACATAATGTAACTAGCAATGATGCAACACCTACTTGAACAAGTCCAAAATTGTCAAACTTCGAATATGTCACAGGAGCTAGCAGTACAAGGGTGCCAACTGCAGCCCCTCCCAAAAAACGATAGATAACTTTTAAAGATGAATGTTGTTTGGGATCGGTGTTGTCAGAGGTCATCAGAAATTCCTTCAATACTTTAAAACAATGGGTAACGCTGCTACGCTTTTGCTACCTAAACAGAGTATCTAACGATCGGGTAAAGGAGCAAGTTTTAGAAAGTGTTTGAAAAGTTTTAAGCAAGCCTTTGAAGCATGAGATGAACCATGGCAACATAGAGCATTGTCTCACTGGTGGTAGGTAAATATTCATAATCTTT